>CAZBDB010000001.1:0-40991 GCA_964490655.1 uncultured Candidatus Bathyarchaeia archaeon
CACGGGTGAGCTCTCTTGGACGCCCATGTACCAGACTCCGCCTTCACCCTCCAAGGTAGGAAGGAAAGCAGCTGATGACCAAGCCCGCTCCTTCAGTTTCTCTTCATACTTGCCATAGAAGTAAGCGTCCGTCGGTAAGTCTGGCCCCTGCTTCATCCCTTTGAGCAGAACAGGCCGATCCACGTACTCGGTTCTCAACCCAAGGGTTTTCCCAGCCCTTGTCGGGCCAAATGGCATGTTGATGTAGCCACCTCTTCCACCAATAGGGTCGTATCCTACGAGCCACCAATCTCCACGCTCGCAGTAGGTCAGTATTTTGTCGATGCGTTTCTTCAACTCTTCTGGGACTGGGAGATACATTCTAGAACCATTCTTCGGTTCGCCATAGTAGAATCCCAAGTAGTCGCCTATCCAAACGAGAACTCCGCCATTTCTAAGCCATCTAGAAGTTAGACTTTGCTGATCCGTCTCGCCGTGCCATATTGGTGGATTCCCGAATCTCGGGAGTATGTCTGCTCCCATTATGACTATGGCTGGCTGCATCTCGATCATCAGATTCCACAGCCCGAAGGAGTCTATCATCTCCACCTCTATCCCAGCAGAGGACAATATCTCGGAGACTTTCTCGTAGTAGTCCATGACATCAGATTCGCTGCCTATTGCCGAGTTGGGAAATGGATCATGATAGAACTTCTCACTAGTTGAGTTGAAATAGAGCGTGAAACTAGGATCGTAGAAGAATTTCACAGGCTTGTATCCCGGCCAGCTGGCCGTAAAATGGCTGAACAGCATGACTCTGACCCAGTCCAAACCGTTAGCCTCTACCGTCAAGCCCGCTGACAAGGAACCATCATCTTCCTTGGACGCTGAGACAGATCCTAGCGTCAGGAGGTCTCCGTCCTTCAGGCTCGACGGGGCTTTCACAATCACTTGTTGGGTCCTCTCCTTCGGTAGGAGGGAATCCTCAACGGCTAAGGCCAAGACCTTTACGTTATACTCTTCGCCTAAGTCCCAAGGAGCATCGATCTTGACTAGGCAGGTCTCTGTGGGATTGAGGACCACCTGTTCTACGATACGCATCGGCTCCTCATCCACAGACACGCTCACGGGTTGCCCGGGAAAGACTCTCGAGTCAGCCACATCAATCTGACTCAACTTCAGTGGTTGGTCACCAACATTGTCGATAAAGAGAAGAATGTAGCGCTGCTCCTCGTTGGCGCTCAAAACGGCGCTGACTTCGAAATCGACCTCCCCACCGAAGAGAAGTGGGCTGAGATATTGGATTACTACACCCGCTACAATGACTGCTGCGATCGCTATTATGGCGATCTTTCTCTTATCCATAAGACTAATCCCTAATCTTACATAGAATGCAGGTGGCTAATATCTTTAACAGCGATACTTCTTGCGAGCCTCTCTCAGAAAGGCAGATAATGACGAATATGCAGCGGATGAATAGCCCGGTGCAATCCTCGTGAAGACAAGTCTTATATGAGCCTTGCCTGCAATCTTAGTCGGTGAGAGGGATGAAGAGCCTTAGAAAGATCCCATTATCTGATGGATGCTTCGCGAAGCCTGCAAGAGTTTGGGAGCCATCCCTGTTTATCCTGATTTCAGCACTATTGCTGCAGGTGATTCTGGCCGGCGGATTTGCCCAAAGTAGCGCTCAACAAGAAAGCGCTGAGACAGGCGTCGGCAAAGTCTTCTATTTTGCATCGCCACTTCAAACCCTGGACGAGGAGTGGAGTGTACTCGTCACTCCTACCCAAGATGATACTGCGGTGAAGCTCTTCCGTCTGAAGGAGGACGGAACAGGCGACAAGGTCGGGGAAGGAACAGTCAGCGTAGGGGAGCTCTTCAGCTACACAGGTTCGGAAGACGAGAGGTGCTACAAGCTGATTGCTGACAAACCTGTTGCAGCCGTTCTCTGCGGAGGAAAGACAAATGAACCTATTGGGTGGGGACGGGGCGCAACCTTCTATCCCGATGTTGAGGGAGATTTCGTCGGTAGAAGCTTCAATCTGATACCCATGAGCGAGTATACTGACGTCTATTTCGTTCAAGACGCTGAGGTAACAGTGACCGATTCATCTGGCAACATTGTTGACCAGTGGTTCGCTTTCAAGAACAGTACAAAGACGGTTCACATGATCCCGGTCGCTAACCCATGCACGATAGAGTCCTCTGGTGATGTCATGGTCTTTTCCTGGTGGAATGACTCCGCGACTCAGGTGCCGTCCACAGAAGGATCTCTGGTTGGCAAACGCTTCTTCGTACCGCAACTAGGCACCGGAATGTTGGGTCAGCGGTATCCAGGTTTCGTGCTTGTTTTTGGCTATGAGGATGCTGATGTGACTGCAGTCTCCCTCAAGGACGAGAGAACAATATTCACAACCACCGTGAGGAAAGGCGAGTACAAATACTTCTATAACCTAACTGAAGTGACGAAACAGGACAGCATGTTCTTCTACGAAGATCTGTTCATCTCAAGCTCAGGTCTCATAGGAGTCTGGTCTTCCGGTTCTGAGGGGAGCTATACTCTAAGAGCCATGGGAGACGACATATTCTTCGTTGCAGGCGTGGACGGTGAATACGTCTTCTATGTCCCAGCGAGGGCATATCTCTTCGCACCCGACAACATGAAGGTGACTGTAAACGGAGAGGAGAATAGCCTCAATAGAGACCAGTATCTTGAGCTGAAGACGGGAGATTACGTTGTGGACTCCGAAAAGCCCGTGATCATAGAGATAATAGCAGATCCAGGAAGCAGTGTAGCTGGAGGTGCTGCTCCCCATAATGACTGGGGAAACGTTCTGCTGTCATATTCATACATAGAACCCACTGAACCGGGAGGCAAAGAAGAGATTGACTATCTAACCATTGGAGCAGCAGTGGCGATCGTAGCGATCGTGGCGGTCATCATTCTAAGGAAGATCAGGAGATGAAATAAGGCACAGAACTTCCTTTTCTAGAACAGGCTACTGGATTACACAACATGGTTGATACAAAGACGGACAATATTCACTCAAAATACAATCTGAGCAAGATTCCAGACACGGCGTTCACAAGGTCTAGATGCGGCTAAGAACGGGATGTCATGCGGGCATCCCAAGCGAGCTCGCCAGCTGTGTAGTTCTACATAGCAGAGGAAACAGACAATTGGCGTCTGGAGCTGCGATCTTCCGCCTGAAGCCATCCTCATTTCAGTAGCCCATATGGTCCAATCTGATCTAATACTGGAACTAATTCCCGAATTTTGGCTCGCCAAGTTTGTTTCCTGAACAAGGGAAACATTCCTACCGATTGTCCGGATCGGGCAATACTTGTCCAAAACTGTCAGAGAACGCTTAAGTATCTAGCGATCTAGCTAGCCGTCAGTTGAGAAATGGTGATGTAGTATGGCACAGAAAGAAGGAAAGTCCGAGATAGACGCTCATATGTTTGCATTGCTGATTAGGAAGATTTTCGAGGAGAGACTTAGGAGATCAAGCTAGTTCGAGGAGAGTTGTTTTGAGTCTGAGTGAGCGCTGGTGTAGATATCTGGAAGAGCACGAGCGGTTCTGGTGGGTATGCCTTGAAGTAGCGAGATCTAAACCTCACTTGTGTGCTGAAGAGGTAGAGGCGGAGGCACTTGACCTACTGAACAGCTCCGAGTGTAAGACACAAAGTGATCTGTTCAAGCCAAAAAGTGAACCTCATGTAATCATTCAAACTAGCCTAGACAGCTTTCTTGCCTTTTCGGCTAGCTAGCTTGTGTGTGAACACGTCTACTGCTAGCTTGTTTCAGGAACTGGGCTCGAAGGTTATTCTGTAAGGCGTTCTTGGTTCTGCTGAGAACCTCAAGAGGCCATTGTCCAGCTGAGAGCTTATCTGCTCTGTTTTTCCGTCTTCGCTGAGTTTCAGAACCTTGACACCTTGTTCCTTACTCCAGTGTCGCGGAACAGGATAGCTGAAGAGGCCCCCGTCTTTACTGTATCCTAGATACACATTGTCTTTCTTTGAAACGAAGCATGTGAAATCCTTAGAGATTATCTCGCCATTCACCTGCACAGCGTATTTCCTAGCTTTGAAGTCAACTTCAACGTAGCTTCCGTCTTCATACGTCACTTTCTCCACAGGTCCTTCTTTGAAATAAGAGTCCATTTTCTTCCCGCAAAGCTTGTTCCAAGGCAATATGACAAGGTAGTACCTATCAGTTATAGCGTGGAGGGTGTATGGTGCTCTCAAGGACCGAGAAGTTGCTGCGCCATACAGTAGACTCTTCATGATGCCTAATTTGCCGCCTCCACCTGCCCCGCCATAGCCCGCCTTGCTGTGATATATGAATGGGATAAGAGGTATTTCTTCCTCATTCCGGTAGTACACATTATTCCATACGCAAAGGTTTAGGAACCAGCTTACGGGACCAACAAAGATACTGCTGAAGTCCTCCGTGGTTACATCTACTCCATGCTTGTTGAATTCTTCTATTATCATGAATTTGCCTTCCAGGTTCTTTTTGGCCGCAGCGGGGCTTTCTGGGTTGAAATCGTACTTTCTCCCACCTTTGAAACCCCCAGCTAGCACATCGATGTGGTATGACACTCTTATTGGATACTGTTTCAGCGTACGACGTGCTCTCTGCAGACCACTCTTCATGGCATACTTATAGTTACTGATTAAGTAGGATTGGCCTGAGTTCCAAACGCCGGCCGCCATTAAGTGTCCTTCTGTATCCCTGCAAATGGTTTCCGGATCCCATTCTGGACTTGACATGTAGGCGTCGTCATAATTGTCATGAAAACTGACCACCGCATTGAGTTTGCTTGCTTCTTCAATTAGTTTGACAAGATCCTTGTATCCTCCGAGTCTTTCATTGACTTTGTCTACAGCTGGATAGCCTGTATCGTGACCGGTGTACTGCCATCCAGCCAGATACACGATTTGGGGTGCAAAGTCGGTAAGGTGTGCGATCTTCTTTAGCAATTCTAGGGTCTCGGGAAATGTGGTGAATTCCTTCCGGCCCGGTGCATCCAGAAAGATCTTGTACACAAATTTGTCAGCGTATAATGGGTTGATCGAAACATTGATTTTGTCTCTGATGTACTTGGCAGCGTCTACCCATGAAGTTTCGCCGTCATTATCATGGTCGCCTATGATGGATATCAACGCTTCAGAGGATTCTTGAACTAGGAGATGATATTTCGGATCGCGAGCTGGAATCAGATAGCCGTATTCCACTAGGTCATATTCCCGCAATCTGAAAACAAAATCTAAAGACAATGAACAGTATCGTTCATCGTCCGATCCATAAATGCTATTCCTCATCTGGTTTTCCAAAGAATCGGTTTCGAGTATACCTATCACCCTATCGTTGTAAACGAACTCGGCGAGCAATGGGTTAAGCCAGTCGATTTTGAACTTCACGCTTCCGTCGGGAGCTGTAGCCACGTCTACAAGCCGTCCAGCCTCAGCTGGAAAGCCGAGTTTCGCCTGGTTTCCCTCATCCTTTACCGTAATGAGGCGTGGCATACTAATGCTGATAAGGTGGAAATCCTTGTTCTCAACGACGTTGTCGAATCTGATGGATAAGCCGTTGTCTGTCAGAACAAAGAATAGGTCAAATGCTACAGCTTCATCTTTTCCATAGGTGGCAATGACGTGGTAGTTAGCTGCGTCTTCAGCGAACTTTGCCTCATAGGATGTCTCTATGAGATTTGACGGAAGGAGATCAGCTCGTTTACATATCGCAAGTCTATTAGAGGGCCTGCGCCTGCGGGCTTGGTAGACCTCACCTAAAAGTTTGCCATTTGATGGCTTGTAAAGATACTCGAATATTGACGGCTCCTTTTTCCCTACTGCTATCCTTACTTTGGGGTTCTCTAGGTAGACTACCTCACTCTTTTCTTGACATAAGTCAATAATGCTCGACATATTCACTCGTAAGCACCCGAAGCATAGGGCTAGCTAGCCAGCTATTAACAGTTTCTATCCATCAACGATTGACGGGTCACGGCTAACCCGCCTTGGGTCTTCACTAAACGCTGAAACTGGCATACATTCACAAAGAGACACATGATGGAACATCGATGAGGAAGCTGGAAAAGACTGACTTCTTTTGGGTCTCCTTTAGCGCGCTCTGTAGATCTGCTAACTCTTGCGGCGTTTCGATATGTACATCTTATAAGACACTACAACTGCTATGACTGCAACCACTGCGACTCCTGCAATTATGTCTATCATCTGACTTGGAGCAGCTTCGGACAGGATCAACGTAACGTATACATGGCCTTCCAGATCAACAGAGGTTTGATTTGCCCTAGATATGTGAATATTCAGATCCGGCACATCGTAGTTATACGAGACCTTAACCTCGGCCGACCCCTCAGGTAATCCCGAAAACTCGTAGACCCCAAGTTTGTTGCCATACCCTTTGAAAACTTCGCCCCCAACTGAAACCTCCGCGTCTGCATCAGGCACAACCGAACCATTAGGCCAATAGACCCTTAAGGTCAAAGCAGGTTCTGATACAGGCTTCAAAAGAATCTGTGCAAGTCCCCCACAGAGCCCTTCTACTTCGTAGCGACTCTGGAAGCCGGACGCAGTCACCAAGACTTGGTAGAAGCCGCTTCTCAACTCTGATACGCGATAGTCACCGCCTGAATCGGTTACACCAGATTCCCTCAGTGCGCTTGTAGCGTTGTATAGCTCGACTAATGCGTCTCTCACCGGGACCCCCGTTTCATCATTGTAGACATGAAAGACTACATCCTCCTGCAGAAGGGGCGACCGCATCTGTTCCGCGAATGAAGCCATGCCTTCCTCGTTGAAGCCTGAGTAGGCATAGACCCAGAGCCCTCCTCTCCAGAATTCTCCAGATTTCAGCTCTAGCGGAAACCTTATCAAACCAGCATTTATCCCCATGTTTATTCTTCCACCCCAACTGTGGAATCCTCCGCTAAACCACCAGTCCATGCCTTCACTTGAGCCGAACATGTAGGACGCAAGCATGCCCACAGATACACCTCTGTCACCCCACATGACCACCCAATCAGCTGGAACCTGAGGGCCATCTTCGACGGCTGCATACAAGTAATTTGGGGGACCTCGTTCAAGAATCACTTCCATATAAGCCGATATGTTCTCCTGGATCTGATACAGCCCTTGTGTTGTTTTGCGACCGCAAGTGTCATAAGCTCCAATGAACGGCATACCGACCGCAGCAAGGCGTAGATAGTCGACCCCCCTCCCCGACGCAGATGCACTTGTAGCTCTTATGACAGTCACTTCCTGCTCTACAAAGAGCCTCAAATCCTCAGAGCTGTAATATACGTAGACGTCTGCTGTATTCGTTACATTTCGAGATGAGTATTGGAACCTGAAAACAGAGATCAGTGCGCCTATTAGTATCGGCTCCGGAGGCTCTACAAGCTTGTTTGACCGTATCTCACTATACATGCCGACCCAAGGATTGTCATAAACCAGCGGTAGGTTGAGTGTGCCTACAGGCGTTCCGTACAGGAAGAGATCTGCCGTCCCGTCGGGATTTACCTCAACAAAGCCGTATCCAACTGTCAGCTGCCACACGCCTCCCTTCTTCGTGACAAGAATGCCCGCGTATTCAGGTTTCTCTGCTTGTGTATTTCCATAGTATATTATGTACTCTCTCCTTGAGTTTGGTTCCTGTTGAGCCAAAAAGGCGACATTGGCTTCGACACACCATCCCTCACTATAGACCTCTTCTAAGACCTGGCTTGTCACCTCTTGACCAGATTCATCGGTCACTCTTATCTCCTTAGTAGCGTTCACACATTCGCCTGGAGCAAAGTCCATCTTGACGGTGACGACCTCATTCGCTCTTTCCAATCCACGGTCTTCACTCAGAACCACTTTCTTACTATACTTCCACGCACTCCACTCATCATCCGCAGATTCGGAGAATTGTGTCATAGAAGGAGTTAAAAGAATTGTCAGAAGTACAAACAGAACGACTTTGGACAAAATGGACGAAAGCTTCGACATGTTTAGCAATGTCATCCCTCATCTTTTTAAGCTTTTAGACTACGCCTCATTTGACGGTGTCATGCATGCATATCTGCTCACAAGAGCTTGGCTAGCTGCTATACTCCCCTAAGGATCCTAGCTTTCTTCCGAAGCAGATCCAGCTTGATACTTGTGTAGCCCTCGACCTCTTCAGATCGCAACTTCGCTTCGGACTCAAGATCGACGAATTCGTATGACCCCCGTATTCTGATCTCGCTGCTCACATCTTCTTTATTATGGTTGAGCACGATTAACGCCTTCACTCCGTTGTGTTCCAACAGCCCAGTTTCGATATTACTCCAGAGACTTGGAGTAACGCCTTTGACCTCGACGGGACTCTCAACGCCACCAGCGTGGAGGAGAGATCTGACGAACTCCCTCCAATCCCCTTCTTTGAGCAGAAAGGATTGGAACATCAATGTGCCGACGAGGACTGCTCTTCCTTTGCCGAAGCTGTTCTCGACGATCGCAGGCTCCCCGTTGGGAAACTCTGCGATGACCCTTGATTCTTCCTCTGACCTGAGAATCTCGCGGAAGGCATGCAAGGGCAGCTCCGCACCAGCGGACGGATACTTCCTCTTGAACTCCTCGGTCAATCTCAGACATTCGCCTTCTTCAGGGGTCTCTATGTCATAGGAGTAGCCTCCGAAGGCTTCGTTGAGACCGAACCCGGGTGAAGTAAGGTGAACAGCTCCGTATTCGTTCTTCATGGCGCATCCGAAGTCGGCTATGAGGCAACCGCCATTCCGCACGAAGTCTATGATGGCCTTTGCTGCTCCCGCGTCCAGCATATAGGTGAACGGCATAAGCAGAACCTTGTAACCTTTTAGCCTGCCAGCTGCGATCGAGGGTGGATTGATGAAGTCACAAGGGATCTTTGACTCCCATAGCATCTTGTAGGCGCCGAGCTGAGACTGTGCATAGTATCTCCTCTCGCCCCTGTAGGGATGAAAGATAGTCTCATCGGGTATCTCAGAGCCGGCGGCATTCTTACATGTTTGAGACTGAAGGATCGCGACCTCGGCCTTCGGACGGGCTTTGAGGAAGAGCTCCATATTGCGATTTACGATCCTGCTGGCCCTCCCAGCTGCCTCAGCTCTCGGTCTTAGGCTTCCATCCTTGGCTACTAGCCCGAATTCGTTGTTCTCCCAGCCTGAACCCACATTGCCTATCCTTGGCCTCCAGAGCCAATAGATCTGTCCCTTCCCTCCTCTGGCAACTGTCTGCCAGGCCCAGAGCTCTATCTGCTCGGGAGACGGGGTAACCGACCTTGAGTGAGCCCAGATTGTTGGGCCCCCTTGGAGCTCTGAGACCCAAGCGTCCTTGCCTGCCGCTGAAGCGGCTGAACGCACACTGTCCACGATCTGAGAATAGCACCATGGAAAGTCTCCGCCGCCTTGAGTCCATAGATATATAGAGACTCCCAGAGTGTCAGCTGCTCTGTCAGCCATCTTCCATGGATCAGCACCGACAGCCGGTTGGTTGTACAGGATCTGATGGAAGAGGAGATTTGTATGGGTTGGATGGTTTGGGTCTCCCTTCCTTAACGAGTCGGAGACGAACTTCACCCGTTCGGTCAGGTTGTCATCGCAAAAATCTCTCCAGTCCAGCCAAGGCTTGTAGGTCCCCCAAGATCTCAAAGGACGGTTGGGCGGAAGCACCTGCATGAAGTCTTTGAAGTTCCTGTTCCAGGCGTTGTTCAGACCTTCCAGGCTGCCGTATCTGACTTCCAACCATTTCCTGAACTTGTCCACAGAGTATTCACAGTAGCATGCGATATTGCTGTAGGTTATGTGAGGCTCATTCCAAGAGACCCAACAGAACAGCCCTGGATGGTCTTTGAAGCGGGACGCTAGCGCTGTCAGGAACTCAGCAGCGCCGCGGCGTACGTTCGGGTTGTCAAAGCACGGCTGGAATTGAGGATATGGTTTGCCGATCTTCGTGTTAACGCCGATCACGCCTTCACCGATCTCTTCCTTGGTGATGTCAGGCGGGGGTCCAACACCGACCGTCAGAGCACATTTTATCCCGACCTCTGCCGCGATATCCAAAACTTCGTCAACATCGAAAAAGTTGTAGACGCCTGCTTCCCGCTCGATGTGGCTTCTAGGAACGAAGCCTCTGAAGACCGTGAATCCGAGATCCCTCATCTTCTCCAAATCTTCTCTTGCGCATTCTTTGGGCGGAAAGTCGCCGCCAACTATGTATGTAGCCCCAAAAGGGAAGATCTCCTTACTCATTGTCCCTCACATCGATTAAGTTCGCTCTGATTGAAGACAAATTATCCTGCCATTCCCCCCTTTAAGGTTTGCCAGATGAAGGGTCAAGATCCTAGGGAGCGCTTCTTCCTTCGGCTCTCTCCATTGTCGTAAACAGTCGAGTAGAGATATGCGACGCCCTATGGTCCCTGCTTTCTTCTTCGCATCTTTAGAACTATCACCAAGACAATGATGACTATGATTGGCACAGCGGCCAGTGATAGGTCTCTCATCATTGCTGCTGATCGCTCAGCATCTTCTGCCTGTCTCAACAAGTTGGAAGCTTCATCTAAGTCATCCCTGCCGCCAACCACATCGCCCCCTATGATCTTGCCGTAGGCAGATTCAGCGGCGGCCAGCGCTTGGGACGCCAGACTCTTAGCGCCTGCGTCTGTGAAGGATTCAACTGCTTCTGCGGAGCTGCCTTCAGTCCTTCCCAAATCAGCCAACAGGTTTACCATGTCTAGAGATGACTGGTAGCCTCCCGCACCGTGAATGTACAATGCAACTTCGGCTTTCTTCACCTCATCTCTTGTCATTGCTCCTTCGCCATAGTCCGCTTGCTTCAACTCAGCGCTGAAGACTGTACCATTCTCCCTTTGGTCCCATATGACATAGGATACATACAAGTTCGGATCTAGGTTGACAACGGTGATCCCTTCCATCGGTTTGCTGAAGTCCATCCAGAAGGTTGTCTGACTCGTCTCAAACCGTCCAGCCGCGCCTTCAACGAACTCGGCCGGGAGATCTACCTCCTGCACAGCTGATCCCTCGACGCTGACATAGGCTTTGCCGCCAGCGAATACGTTGCCGGGGAACCCCCACAAGCCCCACGCGATCATCGTCACAGTAGGTGCATCTTCATCCGCTGTCAAGGTTGAGGAAACGAAGATGACTCCAGTTCTGGTTATGGTCAAATCTGTCTTAATTGACAATGGGTACGTGAGATACTCGCTGAAACATGTCAAAGTAACATAATCATCCATATCCTGAATGATGGGCTCACCGGTCGCATCGCTCCCCGTGGCTTGGGGGCCATCCTCCTCCCATACACACCAACCTGCTGCGGTGGCGTATGTCATGTGTGCTATTCTTATCTCGCTGATTCCGCCGTTCTCAAGGATGACGGCCCTGAAGATCTCCATACCAGTTGGGTCTGTAAGGAAGACATGTATCTCATCGTCTATAACCTCAATGGAGAGATCGTCTGGCTCTTCTTCAGCATACGAGGAATGCAAGAGACAACATGCGCCAATGATAGATAAAGCCAAATAGAGAGAGATTACGTATCTCAGAAATGTATGGTGTGCATTCACACGGATCCCTTGTGGCTGAATGCCGCTAGAGAAATCTTCTTTTGACTAGTTAAGCCTTTCCTAGCAGAAACTATCATGTTCTCCGCGGTATGGAGTGGATCTATTCTCGATGAAATCTGCTAATTGAGGATGAACGGAAACACGAAGGCAACTGCTCACTTTCTTCTTCGGATCTTCAGAATCACGACTAGGATTACTATAGCTATGATGGGGACAGTGGCCAATGCCAAATCTCGCATGATGGCTCCTGTCCTCTCCGCGTCTTCTGCTCTTTTCAGCAAGTCAGAGGCTTGATCCAAGTCATCGCTGGCGCTGGCCACATCTCCTATTACGATTTTGTCAAATCCCGACTTAGCGTTGTCAAAAGCCCGAAGAGCCAGGGCTCTAGCTCCGGCGTCATTGTACGATTCCAATCCCCTTCTGGCGCCGCTCATAGCAGAACCTAGGTCAACCAACAGGTTTATCATGCTTAGAGCACTCTCGTAACCTCCCGCGCCGTGGATGTACAATGCAACATGTGAAGTCTTCACTTCACTTTCCCTCATAGCATTGAAACCAGGACCCCCACGGTTCATGTGTTGATAAAGAGCAAGGAAGCCCTGATAACTCCCCCATCTCTGATCGCTTATAGAATAATGAAGAAACACACTCGGATCTAAGTTGACCAAGGTTATTCCTTCTGATGGCTTGCTGAAATCCATCCAATAGACTGGCCTTTCAGATATTGCAAAAAGCCCAGTCATGTTCTGCTCAGGAGTACCTTGGCGTTGAGCTGGGAGATTCACGGCCTGCACGTTTCCCTCTAGGTTGACATAGGCCTTGCTACCAGCGAAGATGCTGGCTGGAAACAGAAACCCCCATGAAGTAATGTCAAGTGCGGGCTCATCTTCTTCCGCCGTCATACTTGAGGATATCAAGATGACTCCAGTCTTGGATATTGTTATGTTCGTGACAAAGGATAGTGAGTGAACACGGTACTTGCTGAAAAGCGTCAAAGTAACATATTCACCCATGTCTCTGATTAAGGGTTCGCCCACAGGATCACTTCCCCAAGTCTGGTTTGAGTCGTTGCTCACAATCCAGCCCCCCGCATCTTCAGCATAAGAGATCTGCGAAACTATTATCTCTCTGATTCCCCCAGTCTTGAGAATGACAAGTCTGAAGACCTCCGCACCCCATACATCCGTCCTAACAACTTGTAACTTCTCATCAACAAACTCGACCATAAGGCTACCTTCCTTCTCTTGACAATGTGACAACTTCAACACGCCGCAAGAACTGATGACAAGGAACGCTAGACAGATAAGAATCACAGATCTCAAAAGCCCGTGATGCGTAGTCATACAGACCCCTTACACAACCATGAGGAAGTAGATTTCCACGATCATTTAAGCTTTCCTCCTAGGGAAAGCTCCTAGTCTCACTTTATGAGTTGAATAATCGCGGCGGCTATTCAATGATTTCTGCCAACGCATAGCTAGTTGCTAGGTAGCACCTTTACCTCGAAAGCTATTTAAAGACAAGTCAATAGAACATCGAATATCAAGCTGACGAGAGGAGTGAGAGATGGGAAAGGATTACTTCAGTGACCCAATAGTGGGAGCATATTTCCACATATTGGCAGGACTGAAGGGTAACGAACAGATTGACACCTACTTGAGAGCTATCAAAGACGCTAAGGCGCGCAGCATATGGCTTTTTGTGGGCAATGTGGATAAGGAGAAGCTCAGCTATTTTCTGGATCAAGCCTACGAAATGGGTATCAAAGTGGTGCCTGTCTTTCAGCCAAACATATCTATCGAGGAGCATCCCGAGGTCAAAATAGTCTGCTCCGACGGTTCCACATCCGATGACCCTCGCTACGCCAACATAGGATGCTTCAACCATCTTTACCTACTAGAAAAGGCCAAAGAGATGATTGGCGACTTCCTGGGACGTTACAAGAATCATCCGGTGCTCTACAAGATTGGTGGATTGCCACTTCTCAGCTTTATTCATGAGGCTTACTACCGAACAGATGTGCCTGAGTTCGGGGGCGGACCACTCAAGCCTTGCTGCTACTGCAAATACTGTGTGGAAGACTTCAGAGCAACAATGAAGAACAAACATGGGAATATCAAGAAGTTCAACTCCAAGCATAAGACAAGTTTTGCCAGCTGGGAAGAGCTCGAGCCGCCTAGAGAACCTGACAACGCCTCATTCTGGAAAGAATGGTTCGATTACCATGCGGAGATCATTCCCAACTTTCTTAGAAAGCTGATTGAGTACGCCAAGAGCATAACTCCGATCGCCTCTACTCATGAACTGAACGATTTCTATCCCTGCACCTACCAGTGCGTATACTCTGGCAATGACTTGTGGCGGATGGCCAGCGTTCTGGATGTAGGTCACGAAGACATGTACCCCCTGGAATTCGACCACCGCTACGTCATCTACGTGTACGAATACCCAAAAGACATACTCAGGACGGCCATGGGCTTCGACAAACTGTACACAGGCAACGGCCAAAGCTTCAACTCTTGGCTAGGCTACAAGGTGCCGCCTGAAAGCATGTCAGAACAAGTCTACTCAACCCTCGCTCACGGAGCGCTGGGCCTCGTGTGGTGGGTAGACTGGAACAACCTAGATCTATGGTCCAAGACAACTCAACCCAACGAAGAATACGGCAAACTCGTCAAAGCCCTCAGAGACTATGAACTCTCAAGGGCACAAGTAGCACTTATTTATCCTTGGACGAGCATGGAACTCAAAACCGACGACACGTTCAACATGGACAATGTCCTATTCTATATGGCTCTAGTGAGGAGCGGATTCCCAGTAGACATTATATCAGAAGACCAGATAGCAGAAGGGCTGCTAGAGAGGCAAGGATACAAAATCGTCTGCGCCATTGGATGCCCAACACTTCCCCCTGAAGTCACTGCTAAGATCAAAGATTTCGTCAAGAAAGGCGGCGCCGTAATTGCCGACTACGAAGGAGAAGGCGTAGAGGAATTCAAGTCGGCATACCCAGAATCGGTGGAACAACCCTCAGCTGACCATACAATATACACTATCGAAACTGATCTCCCGTCATTAAAAGAATTGAAAGGCATAATCATACCAGTGGGCAATAGATGCGAGAAATTGAGAGCAATTCAGAATGCAGAGGTTATAGCTAAGTTTGAAAATGGAGAACCCGCAATCATCAGAATCACAGATGGAAGAGGATCAGTCATCAAGGTTGGAAGCCTTCTAGGCTGGGACTATTCTAACTATCCGGGACACTACGATTTTGCGGTTATGTACCCATTCCTTATTCGAAGGAACGAAACGGTCAGAGAACTGATCTCAAGGCTGCTAAAGGAAGCTGGCGTCCAACCCCCTGCAGAATCGAGCAACCCAGACGTTGAGGTCGGAGTCTGGAAAGGGGAGAACGAACGATTAATCTTAGTTGTCAACCACCTCGATCAACCTTCAGAGACTACAGTCAGCGTAAACCTAGAGCAACCGGGGAAGTACAAGGTCCGAGAGTTCATCACTGGTGAAGTCACGGAGTCGAAAGTGCAGCACAGTAAGATCCTTTTCAACATAAGCATAACGAACTTCCGAGGAAAAGCCTTTGTTATAGAAAGAGCCTAAGTCATATGGTGGAAAGGGTCATGTCTGAGAGCGTTTCCTTCGGTCCCTGGCGCGGCTTCAACCTATTGGAGAAGTTCACTGTCCGGAGGAACTCACCATTCTTGGAGCTTGACTTTCAGCGAATGGCTGAGTGGGGCTTCGATTTCGTACGGCTTCCCATGGACTACAGATGCTGGATCATCGATGGAGATTTCTACAGGATAAACGAGAAAGTACTTAAAGAGATAGATCAGGCTGTTGAGTTTGGAAGGAAGTATAGGATACATACAGACATCAACTTTCACCGAGCTCCAGGCTTTTGTGTGAACCCTCCATTGGAGCCGTTGAGCTTATGGAGTGACAGAGAGGCATTAGACGCGTGCGAGTACCATTGGAGGCTTTTCGCTGAACGTTACAAAGGTATCCCTAGCGAAGAGGTTAGCTTCAACTTGGTGAACGAGCCACGCGGAACCAACATGCAGACGTACAAGCGCTTCGTTGACAGAATGCTACATGCAATTAGGGAGATAGATCCCTATCGGCTGGTGATAGCTGACGGTTTGACGGGGAACTATGAACCCGTGCCTGGAATCGATGATCCGTTGCTTGGGCAAAGTTTTCACGTATATCAGCCAGGGTGGCTTACTCATCTAGGCGCTAGCTGGACTTATGTATGGTTCAATTATGATGAACAACCTGAGTATCCCGGAGTGGCACCGAACATCGACAAGTACCTAGAAAAGCTGCCACTTGACTCTCCCCATCGAGGAGCTTACCTGAGGTACAAGGGTGTGGGAATCGACAAGGATTGGCTAGAGCAGTGGATGAAACCCTACATAGACCTAAAGGAGAAAGATGGGGTATTCGTTCACTGTGGTGAGCTCGGAGTCTATTCGAAGAAGGTTCCACGGCGATCTCAACTCAACTGGTATCGGGATGTTCTAGAGATTCTCAGTCAACACAAGATTGGATGGGCCCAATGGAACCTGAGAGGACCCTTCAGCATAATGAATACAGGCCGAGAAGAATTCCACAGCGAAACGTTGCCAGACGGAGACCGCTTGGACAGAGAATTGCTCAGACTCATTCAAAGCTATCTAAAATGATTTCTACTTTCGTATGCAAGCACTAGCAGTACAAAAGAAGAGAATACAGAGTAAATCCTGATTCCTCTAAAGCTTTCTGGGTAGATCTTCTCAACCCCGACGTTCTCTAGTATGTGAACAGCTTGTTTCCTGGCATTCTCATCTTTGATCATGGATCTTGTGCTTCTCGCTGTAGAGTAGCATGCAAGTCTGAACATAGACCAAGCCTCTTGTGTCCACCTATTGAGGGCAGAAGATATTTATCGATTACCACAGTTCTTGACGGCAAAAGTTCCAGCTATAGAGGAAAACTTTATGAGCGTACAAGTATTACTACTCTAGCATGAAGCAGATTAGACTGTTATGCCCACTCCTTTTGTTCATAACCATCGTCGTGTCTTCGTCCCTAATGCCGCTGTTCGCTCAGACGGAGGAAAGCTACAGAAGTGTTCATAATGCGTTTTATGTTCATGCGCCGGGGATGTTCTATGATTATGTGTGGGCAGTCTCTGTCATAAGTTTGGCGGCTGACAACCACATATCACTATACGAGCTAACCAAGGAAGGTGGAGAACTTGTGAAGGAAGTGGATCTGGATGCCCAAGAGGTCTTCAGATACAATGGCAGCGAGGAAAGAGCGAGGAACTTCAAGATAGTATCGACGGGTTCAGTATCTGTGTCTTTCCATGGCGGTCAGATCAACGCACCTTGGGACTGGGGGTTGGGATGGGGATCAGGTTCAACATTCTACACTGCAAAGAGCGGAAGCTTCGTAGGAAAGGAATTCATATTTGCTCCGTTGCCAAACACGAGAGTTCTCCTAGGAGATTTGATAGTTGACCAATCTACACCTATCGTCTTCGCATTGGACGACTGCGAGGTAACCCTTGAAGGACCCTATGGACCAGTGGACGAGTGGTTCATGTTCGCCGATTCATCAAAGGAGCTCAATCCGCTAACCGCTGGAGTTGTCCACCGTTTGGTTTCTTCAGGAGACGTCCTCTTAGCAACCTTCAACAATAACAGCTTCACGGTTGTCCCAAGCCTTTCTGGAGAACTCACAGGAGCAATATTCATAACCAGACCTGAGCTGCAGAACCAAACCGACGATCCACTTAGACTCTTTGGAGGCTTGGTGGTCTATACCTACGAAGACTGCGAAGTATCTGTGAGAACTCTTGAAGGCAGAGACCTTCTGAAAAGTCTTAGCCTCAATACCGGAGACTACGAGTTCATATCAGATCTGCCATTAGTAGATGTGTACGTTGAGGCAACCGGCACTATTGCCTTGTGGTCTGCCAGCGCTAGGGGCTCACCGATACCGGCAAATCTGGGTGACGATCTGACTTTCTTGGCCGGCACAGGTACTCTAAGGTTTTTCGCTCCTTCGTACGCCATGGCTTTTGCGCCCGAAGACTTGGAGTTCACCTTGGACGGCTCAACCGTGGGGCTTGAAAAGGACAGATATACGGAGATCAAGGGTGGATACCATGTGATTGAAACCGATAAACCTTTGATTATTGAAGTAGTGGCTTTGTCTCAGCTCACCGGGCAAGGAAGCGGACCCAACAGCTTTGGCACGACGGTTCTGACAGTTGGGAGTGCGGTTGCAGAAGCCCCAGCTAAGGCGGAGGCCGGCATGGACTTGACACCGATAGTTGCGGGCGTAGCCGTAGCAGCAATTGCTATCGTCGTAGTGCTCTTGCGCATGAGAGCGAAGAAAGCCTAGAACAGAAAGATGTTCAGACTGGAATAGACGCTATTCTCTCGTCGAAATAGTATTTTTGCGTTTCGCTGTCGTAGCCGAGGGCGACTACTCTAACTGTAAGGCTATCTAACCCCTCAGGATAATCGAGGGGAAGTGTGGACAATCTCAGTTCTCCAGCAATGTAGGCCTTTTCTGTTGTGAAGTAGGCGTATCCTGTGTCCTTATCTCCTTGGCCGGTCAGCCCTGTCCATACAGAGTGTATGACAGCCATAGCTGCATCCCAAGCTACGTCGTTTACTAAGTCGTCCCATGAGGGATAACGGGCGCGAACATCCTCCATCCATCTCACAGGAGCGCTCTCGACAACGCCAGTATACCAGACTCCGCCTGTACCATTCACAACGGGAAGATACGTAACCGTAGACCAACTCCACTCCTTCAGGGTCTCTTCGAACATACCGTAAAAGTAGGTGTTCGTCAGCAATGCTGGTCCCTGTCTCTCCCCCTTTATACGTACAGACCGATCCACGTACTCAGTTCTCAGTCCAAGGGTCTTTCCAGCTCTTGTCGGGCCTAAAGGCGTGTTGATGTAGCCGCCTTCAATAGCGTCGTATCCTAGGAGCCACCAATCTCCACGTCCTGCCCATACGTTGACCCTCCAAGCTTCCTCGCCTGGAATGTTCATTGATGAACCATTCGTTGGTTCACCATAGTAGTATCCTAGATATTCGCCTATCCAAATGAGAACGCCGCCGCCATGCTTGAGCCATCTAGAAGTCAGGCTTTGCTGGTCTTCCTCGCCGTACCACACTGGTGGACTTCCGTATTTCGGTAGGACATCAGCTCCCATTATTACTATGGCTGGCTGCATCTCAACCATAACATTCCACAGTCCGAAACGGTCTATCATCTCAACCTCTATTCCAGCTGAGGACAGTATTTCAGAGACCTTCTCGTAGTAGTCCATTATCTCAGGTTCGTTTCCTATCGCAGAGTTGTTGAAGATTGGGTCGTAGTAGAATTTCACAGGTCTGTATCCTGACCATGTTGGTGTGAAATGGGTGAATTGCATAACTCTGACCCAGTCCAATCCGTTAGCCTCTACGTCCAAGCTAGCGGATAAAGAGCCATCATCTTCTTTTGACGCTGCTAGAGAGCCTAGACTCAGAAGGCTTCCCTGCTTTAATGTTGAAGGAGCCTCCACGACGATTTGTTCAACTCTTACACTAGGGATTAGCGCGGCTTCGGGTGCTGAAGCTGAAACCCTCAAGTTGTACTCTTCCCCTAAGCTCCAGGCATTTTCGATTCTGACTAGGGCGGTCTCTTTCGCGTTCAGCGTGATCTGTTCTCTAGGCTGCATTGGACCCCCATCCATAGATACGCCCGCGGATTGTCCTGGGAAAACCTTATCGTCGCCCACATAGATCTCATTCACCTCTAACGGTTCATCGCCTACGTTATCGATGAAGAAGAGAGCATAACGTTGTTCCTCCTGAGCTGCTAGAACGGCGTTGATCTTGAAATCCACTGCTTTGCCTAACAGGTACGGAGTCAGAAATTCGGCAGCTACAACCGCTACGATCACCACTACAACCGCAACTGCCGCAATCTTGCGCTTATCCATAAGGCTTGCTTCCCCCACCTAGAGTGCAGCTAAAGCGAAAGAAGTTAATATATTTATCCAAAGCTCCCGCTCACGAACAAACCCTTGTGACCTGAAATAGTAGACTCGCCTGCAAATGCGCACTCATTATCTGCTTAGTTGCTTGAGTTTGGCAAGTGTTTCAATCATGGCTCTACTGTTATGATAGGCCGATTTCCAGATGTCAGCCTTATTGCCCACTGGATCGCCGTCTGGCCTAACTATATTGAACCAGTCTCCGTTTCTCCAGTCCACTTGGTGGTTCTCAATCCAGTCCAAGGTCTTTTCGAAATGCCCGAGATAAACTGGGTCTCTGGTCAAATGGTACATGTAAGTCTCACTTACTAACGCCTCAGCTTGGATCCACCATACCTTGTCTAGGCGATCAGCGGGTTGATTAAGCGGTCCACTCTCGTAGAGCCCGCCCTCTTGAGTGTCAAAGCCGAATCTAGCAGAATAGGAGAACACAGTCCTGTAAAGATCAGTAAGCAGACTGTCAGGAATCTCAACTGTTCTAGAGGCATCCATAAGGAGCCATACATTCTCAAGATCATGCCCGTAGGAGACCCGACCATGCTCAGGCCCATGCAAGGGCGTCCAATCAGAATGAAACTCCTCGGCGCACGCACCCACGTTCTTCCGTACCACCGCGTTGCTCAAGACGAAGATCATCTCAGTCAGTCGCTCCCGTGCCACACGATCCTCGGTGGCTCTGTAATATGTGATTAGCGCCTCAAGCATGTGGAGATGAGTATTCATCAGTTTGACTTCCGAGATGAAACCTAAGTAGCCTTGCTCATCGACCGGTGCCTCCGACCAATCACGGAGGAAATACTCACGATATCCACCATGCTGGTCGTCATGGGAATGCTTCTCCATAAGGTTGAACAATCGTCCAGCTAGACCGAGGGCTTCTTCATCCTTACTGGCCATAGCGAATTCAGATAACGCATACAGACCAAAGGCCTGACCGTACATGTGCTTGTTAAGTCGCAAAGGATTGGCCTTAGAATCCACTTCCCAGAAGAAGCCGCCATTTTCAGCGTCCCATATTCGATCACGCAAGAAGCGATATCCATGCTCGGCAGCTTCAAGAAATTCCGTGCCACCCCAGCCGGCGTTGAACACCTTTGAGAAGAACCAAACCATCCGTGCCTGCGTAACGATCATCTTAGTTCCTTCACCCATCGGCTTGCCGTAGACATTATGATTTAGGTAATAGCCGCCCTTCTCACGGTCTATTGATGCAGGATACCAGAATGGCATAATGTTTTGGGTGAGGATTTTCTCCAATCGTTCTCTCGTTTTCTGACACCATCTACCTGAAAAGCTTACTGTCATATTGATCAAATCCAAACTCAACTTATTCCTACAGATTCTGATAAAAGCTTACTGCATCCGTCTTTTGACGTTTGGCTGATGCTGGCTCAGGAAAGAGCCGCGGATCTATTACTGCAGCAGAGAAAAAGAGGGTGAAGGGAGACTATTTTGTTTCTATCTCATACCATAGTGTCTCATTCTCTGGTCCGATCCTGATGACCGACCTTCCTTCCTCTTCCTCCACGGATAGATTCCTCTTTCTGAAGCCTTTCTCGTCGAGAGCGTAGACTTTGACTCTCTGGGCTCTGATGGGTAGCGTGATCTTTGCAGGGATTCCTTCTACCATGGAGGGAGCTTCACCCCATTTGGTTCCGACGGTGAATTTGCCCTCATCCCAGCCCATATTGGTGTTCTCAGCATATCCGGTAGCTGTCAGTAATATCCTGCCTGGAGAAGAGAAGTCCTCACCCTCCAAGACCGTCGAAGTAATGCACGCCCAATCTTGCACGGTATCACCTGGAGCAATGGTCACCTCTCCCAGATCGAAGACTCTATTCCTTACAAACCCGATGAGCATCTTCGTCTTTCTCGCATTTGCAGTCACGTAGCCCGCGTCTGGCATAGATAGATTCCATACTAGCTGGTTTGTATCGCTTATCATGATCGGGTCTTCATCGCTGACATCTGTGACTCTGGGTTTCTCCTCAGCATCACCGTAGCCTACTGATACTCTGTGCTTCAAGGGTGTTGCGAAGGGAGCCCCCAAGGTGTAGACGCTCAGCCCAGCAGGACCCCTAGATCTTACAGCGTCAATCACAGCTTCTTTGTCAAATACAGCTTTGACATTCAACTTCCCCGGTTCAATGTCGCCTCTCAGGAACATGGCTACGGCAGGTATCAATGCCACGAGCTTGGTTGGGTGAGAGTCGATGTCGAAGAAGTTGGGAATCCGCCCCATATTCCAAGCATCAAGCCTGTGACAGTAGGAGAAGGAGAATATCCCATCCCAATCTTGGAAGGCAGCGTATGCTGCGAGCAGGGGGAAGGCTTCTGAACAGTATGTGTTCGGCGCTGGGTGATTGTATTCGGTTACTGTATAAGGGTAGCCTTCAACCCTCATACTTGATAAAGGTCTTAAGGTCCCTCCTTTAGAGTTCACCATTGAAACATTGTAGACTATCCAATCTTCACGGTCCCAAGGTCTAGCAGGAAACCTAGGATGCTGCCAATAGGAGTGGCCGTCTACGAAGTCCAACTCGGCTTGAACTGGGAATATGCTGAAACGAACCTGGGTGCCTGCTACCAGAGACTTGGCTCTGAGATCCTCCTTCAAGTATCTGTACATTTCGGTGTAATAGGTCTCCTCGAGTTTCCACAGAAACTCCACAAAGTCTCTTTGGAGCTGCGGGGATCTTCTGGAGAAACTATCCCTATCCAGCAGGGAGACGGTGCCTTTCTCTATGCTCTCTTCCTCCTCTAGGCCGTAAGAACCGCCTGGCCTCAGTGAGATGTCGCTTATCCAGATATCCCCCTTAGCCCTCGTAGCTGGCGCGAAAATCAGCTCAGATCCTTCCACGCTCTGTGGGATCTGGAAGCTGAACTCGTATCTTTTCCACTCCGTGGAGAGATCGAAGACTTTGATAACTGCTAAGAACCAGACGAACTCTGTCGCCTCTTTAAGTGTAGGCTCTTGCACGTAGAAGCCCAGTCCGCGAGGCGTATCAGCCCTAGTCCAAAAGGATAGTGTATATGGAATCTCGCCATCCATATCCACTTCGGATCTGACCTGAACATCCAACCCTTCCAGCCCCGGTTCTGCTATTCCGAGCTTTAGGGCCTCTCTTCCTTGAGGTCCCTCTCTTACGCTTTCAAGCTTGGCCTCGGCCTTCTTGGTAGTCTGCAGAGTCCACTCATTACCTTTCAATAGGTCTTCTCTGAAGCTTTCCTTCTCTTGGGAACCCATAAAATCGGTCGCACCGTATTTTCTCTTGAGAAACAGGTTCCAAAGGAGTCTGAGCTCTTCGACGTAGTGTTCGGGGAGATCAATGAGGTTCTTCCCTCGCCAGCTCCTCCACCAGCTGAGGAATAGGCTGTTCTCGTTGTTGATCTCTATGAAGGCGACCGCGGGCTCCTCGATGTATCTGCTTCCAGTGTAGGGGTTATGGTGAGTGAGAAGGTCGCGGGCGTATTTCTTCTGGTAGCCGATCATTCTGTGGTCGAATATGTCTACGCCTTTGTCCATCAGTGGGAGTTTGTCCCAGTCTGGGAAGCCTTCGGTGTCTGTTAGTTTCCTTGAGACTTTAAGGTTTAGATCTGCGTAGATGCCGTTTTTCTTGAGTTGATATATCAGATAGTCGAGCTTATCCAGTTGATCGGGGTCAAGGTGTACTTTGTCCTTGTATTTTGGGTCTAGTATGCCGTTTGGGGCGTGTCTCATGTCCATGTGGTGGAATCTTACTATGTTTATCCCGAACCTTGCCATTCTCTTGGCTATTTTCTCAGCTACATCCTTTTCAGGGAAACAGGCACCGAAGCAGACATTAGTCCCGAAGAATCTTATTCTTCTCCCGTCTCCCGTATAGAACTTGCCGTCTTTAACTGTTAGGAAACCCGTTTTTCCAGCTGGCTTTCCTATCCAATGGCTTACATTAGTGATGTTTTCTGAGAAATCATCCCATGGGATGACGAATGGAAAAAGTTTCTCGGTCATAGATCATCAGGTCAGTGAGTGCATGCCAACAATATTTAAGATTTTGTACAGAAAAGAGATTCTTAGGAACACTTTTTAGAAGCTATATGAACTCATTTAGCTCGTATGGATTGAGAAGGTACAGAATTGAAGGCGAATAGCCAAAGGTATCAGGATAAGAGAAATAGTTTGGGATTGATTGCTGTTGCGTTGGCTTTGATCAGCGTGGCTCTTCCTTGGTACGAACTCAGCGGTGAACTAGAAGGAGGTGTAGCTTACTGGTTGGTCTATCCCCTAACACAAAACTACAACTCGCTTGTGGAAAGTGTGGTTTTCCCAGAAAACTGGAGAAACTCGGCCCCGCCGATGCCGAGAGTAGCTGTACCTCTTCTGCTATCTGCGATCATATGTGCTTATAGCTCCCTTGTTGTCAAGTCGTGGACGAAGAGAGCTCTTGGCTTGACGATCTCAACGTTCATCATGCTCGTGGCCATAGGGGATTTTGTTCAAGGTTGGCTCTTCGCTGTCATGTTGAGCGGATTACCGACTCCTCCTGGAGAGCTAAACTTTCAAGATTACGTCGTAGCTGCGAAGTGGGGTCCCGGGATTCTCTTGGCTGGAGTTACCCTTGTCTTGATGGGTTTAGGCGTTGGGTTGGAGCTCTTGAAGACGTTTGTTTTGATGGGTAAGGAAGCGGCTGAAGCTATTAAGAAGATGCATTCTCTCGACTGAGATGTTTGAAAAATAAAAAAGAGGGGAGGGGAGTTTAGCGCCTTTTCTAGAACGGGAAGAAGAATCTATAGATTCCGAGTGCGCCGCTAAGGAATAGTGCTAGGTTCCATCCTACTGCGAAGCCGACTGCGAGGGGTATGCCCTTCTTTTGGAATAGGGATACTCCTCCTATTCTGAGCGTTAACTTCTTCAGTACATAGGCGATAGTCCAGCTGGTCAGAATGAAGGTGCTTGTGCCTGCGACGCCCATCCAGACTCCTATAGGTTCTAATGGGAACCAGTACCATAGCGTTCTGCAAACGTATACGGCGGCTATGACTAATGCTCCTCCTACGGCACTTGCGACCCAAGCTGGATCGCTCGACGGATAGTTCTGCATAGATATTGGGTTTCCTAAGAAGCCCATCCACCAGCCTTCGTGAGTCAGTGGTCTCTGAAGTTGTGCGCCGAACATGTGTCGCACCTGCAATGCAACCGGGAAGGATACAACTATAGCGATTACCATCGCGACGGTTGTAGCAAGCATAATGTCCCGGTAACTTGTTTTCGTAGCTTTAGCCAACCTGTATAGGAGGAGTTGCTGGCTATTGTTGTTCCAGTTCATTACGTTCTGAGGTCTGCTAATCATCACGTAATCATTTACAACACCTGCTGGCATAGTTTCCTCTGTAAGGCCAGTGTATGCAAAGTTGATGTAGCCTGGACAGTGAGGCCAGTCACCAATGCCGGGACCACCATAACCGGCACTCCTAGAGTTGGCACCTCTTTGTACGAAGTTTACTACGATCACCATGACGGCGCCGAAGACTGTAGTTTGAGCTAAGCCGATGTTGGAGGCCAGCAACAAGATCATAGTTACGAAGAATATTATGTAGCTCCACCTGAACGGGAGGGGCTCCTCTGCATCAACTCTTGCATCAGGACTCTTAGCCCACCCCAAGGTCTTAGCCATGTAACGCCAGTTCATAACTAGCCACATCATTATGACCGCTACAGGCATGCCGTAGGCTCCCATTGCATAGAAGTAAAACGGCGGCGACTGCCCGATTAGATCCCTCTTAGCATTGAACCATGTTATGGTGAACACTGTCTGATAATATCCCATGTAGTAGGCTATCTGAGGCAGTATAATCATGAATATGACGTTTGATATCACACCAGATAGTAGCACATCTACAGGTACCAGATAGGCAAGGGCTATCGCTGAAGGATTGAACTGTAGCCCGTCTAACCCTACCAGCGTATCTTTGAGCGGAGTTCTAGTTGTATCTATTGTTGCAAGTGCCCAAGGTATGTATGGATCTCTGCTGAAGCCGTATATATCTGGGAACCATGCGAAAACGTTTCTCAGAGCTTGTGGCAGGAAGAAGAGGAAGCCGATGATCCCGGTTACTAGGAATAGCCTCCTTTCAGTTCTCCTCTTGCCCGCTGCACCCAGGTTCTGAACCATCTCCATTGATGGGTAGGCCCCTGGGAACGGCAGAGCCTCTACGTCAAGCCATTGACGTCGGAAGATGTTGACCATGCTCGTCATGAAGAGCCACCACAGGATTGCTAGGAGTATCCAACCTCCCATGGCTGTTGAATACTCGCCCCAAGGAACGGGGACTCCACCGGTTAGTTGTACCTGTTGAACTTCTAGAGATGGCCCCCACAGCGGAGAGAAGGCCCACATGAATGTTGGGGCCCACAGCTTTGAAGTTAGCATGTTGTCTATGGTGCTCATTGGCATCCATCCGTAGGAGAAGGCGACGGTGATTGTGAAGACAGCCCAGAGAACGGTCAAGCGTTGAGCGTTGATAGCCTTGAGGCTTGGCAGCACCTCAGCCAATAGCAGGAATATGGCGAACATTATCATGCCTATGTTGGCCGGTGTGAAAGTGTTTCCCCACTGCATCCACTGCGGAGTGAAGGCAGTTATGGTTATGCTGAAAGCCGACAGTAGAACTGCAGTTACGACTATCACAGCCCACATAGCAGGCGTCAGCACAGAAGGCGCTACTTCTACAGTGGTTTCCTCTGAGGGTATTTCTGTTTCAGACATCTTTTCTCCACGATAGCTATTTAAGCTGCTAATCTTTATAAGATTTTCCTTAAATGCCCGAAATACATATCAATCACACGCGCTCTTGAGGCACGCGCTTGAAAGAAGCCGTAGTTAGCGCGCACACTCATAGAGCGTGGGCCAAGGTGATGCGAAGTTTCCTTCATACCTCTCAGAGAGCTCCTTCTTTGACCTCGACGCTGGGATTTCTCAAAGACAGAGAGATAGAAGGGGGTATCGAATTTGACAGTAGAAATCGTTCACAAATTGATGGTTCAAGAGAGACCGTAACTCCCATCTAGCTCACGCCAAAGCGGAAGAGAGGAGCTCTTGGCCGAGACTCTACGTAGTGGAGCAGAATAGACGGCGAACTCCCAAGATGGCGAGAAGCTGCTTACAACGCTCCTCTTCTGAAGGATTGCATAATCTTATCTTTTCTTTTGACCCAGTCTAGTGACTTGTTGTAGATTATCTTCATGACTCTCTCTCTTATGAGCTCTGGCATTCCTTCCTGTTCGACAGTTGATGAAATATATACACGGTAGAAGTCATCCTTAGGTTTCTGCTCAATAATGAGTGTGTTCGATGTGGAGAACCATTGTTGTCTGTGATGGAAGATGTACCTGAATTGTATAGAGATGATGTTGGAGCCGTCAGGCATCTGCATCTCCTCTGGTTTCTTAACGTCTTCCACCCTTTCGGTAAAACCTCCAGCTAATTCCTTCATCTGATCATAAAGGAAACTGCTTAGAATCAAGGCTTCATTAGTTTGGACCCTTATGGGCATAGATACTCTTCTCTCACCGAAACCTTTGTATATCTCTTCATATCTCAAGCGTTCCTCTTCTGGGGAACGCTTTATTCTTCTCAATACTGAAGGCGCTGCCAGTCTTGCAGCCTTCAAAGCTGGGGGGATTGCGGAGATTGTAGTTATGAGCATGCCTACAAGAACCCCTACAATGCTCATCCACCATTGCAGATTCTCTCTTACACCGACGCTTATGAACTCTGAGATAATCTTCATCAACCTGAAAACGGTCAATCCGGTAAGGTATCCCAACCCTCCACCCATAAGCCCCATGGTAGCAGACTCAGCTATGAACACAAGAGCTATATGCAACGGGTTGAACCCAACAGTCGTATAAACGAATATCTCTCTGCGTCTCCTCTCCACAGCGCCATACATTACCGCGGTTATAGACATCATCACTATAGCCAAAGGCAAAAGGATATCATAGTATCTTATCTCTATTCTCGTACCCAAGAAGTAGCGGAGCATTTGACCGGCTGAGCTGACCCATACATCGAAACCTCTAGCCCAAGCCTGTATCTGAACGAACTTGGTTATTCCGTCTGTATCGCTTGGATCTTTGAATTCAACGATCATTCTGGAGATTGATATAGGCATGTTATAAGGTTTAGAGGCTAACTTCAAAGCTTTATCAAAGCTCATGAGGATCACCTGAGAAGCGTTGCATGGCACTATATCCTCACCTATCAAGGTTGTCGGCGCGTAGAAATCTCCGTTAAGATCGCTTTTCGTGTCAAATTCACCATCGTCAAAGAAGCCGGCTACTCTTATAGGTAATTCGAATGAAAGGCCTCCAGATGAAATGCCTAAAGAGATATTAGAGCCTACAGGTAACCCTAGTTTCTGGGCAGCATTCAGAGAAACCATAAGTGATTCATCATCTTGGATGTAGCTTCCCTCAGCAACATTTACGTTAACATACTTTCTCTCTATGTCAGGCAACACCCCTATAATTCCTAACATCACCACAGTCCTTCCATCTTTCTTGAGCTCTATTGAGTATTGACCCGGCAAACTGGGTGGCAGAGTCTCCGCTTTGGGTGTTACGAGCTGGATATCTGGTTCCTGTTCAATAGAGAACAGAGTTACGGGGTCAATAGGTATGAACGTGTTTGTCTTTTCACCTGGATTTTTCATTAGGGCCCATTCGCCGGCGGAGGGGCCTACAACCTCTGACTCTAGACCAAAAATGGATGTGACTGATGTCAAGGTTGTGACCGCAGAGATCAAAGCGCACAAGGAGATTATAACCAAAGACGACCTTAATCTTCTGAGCTTAACGTATCTCTTTCCGAGCATAAAGGTCACAGCCAAAACAGACCTAAAACCAATCTCCACCGGGTTTCCAGCCTCGAAAACTATCCTCGGTAGGACAAAGATCACTAGTAAGCTTACAATTACGGAGCCCAGAATAGCCGCGAAGAACAAGTCCGAGTAGAGAGAGAGGATGAGAGCCACTCCAGGGTAGAGGAAGTAGAAAGACGCTATCACGATCGCGAATATAACCATGAAGGACAGGAAGCGGAATTTGATTTGCTCCTTTTCGAAGAAAAAGAATGCTAGGGCGATGGAAAATATCGCTAGGAAGAATGGTAACATTTGGGCGCCTTCTGCAGCCGTGTTTCTCATCTCTTTTAGCTCGTTGATTATGAACCCGGTAGCGAAAATGTAGGCCCTTCTTAAGGGCATCTGAACCCCTTCATCCGAAAAGTCTCCTCTCTCTATGGAGGAGCTTGCAAACTCGATTTGAGCGTCGACCTCATTCAGAGCTGTGTCCTTCAAAGCTGCGAGGAAGAAGCCTAGCCTCTCAGCCTCGCGTATGTTTGCCCACATGAACTCAGATGCCTTTTGAATCGCCGATAACGACCATCTATAAGCGAATGGCGTGATATCTACAGACAAGAGAGAACCTTCTGGGAGGTTGAAAGACTCACTCCCGTTTTGGACTACAAACACTTGATCCGCAGCACCAGGTTGAGACGCAATCAGCCCAATCTCTACGTGTTTGTTCGCTGGTATTATGACTACGATCCAAGGGCGAGAGAAGAGAAAAGGACTCATCCACCTAGAGTTCACAAATATCGATGTGATGTTGTCACCATAGAAAGGAGTATAGTCTCCCACTCCGGGATCAACAGCGGAAGTCAAAATGTAACCTGAAGCTGGATCTAGAACCTGGGCTTTAAGGGATAACGCGTATCTACCAGAGAAGACATTCCACGATTCCCCTGTCAGGTTTAGCATGGCTCCTGGCACGAGCCTAAGATCCGGGATGGATGTGACTTCTCCAATGAGGGGAAGGAATTCCTTCTCAAAAGTTGATGGCGCTAGAACTCTGGACCCATTTGCTAGGTAGGCGTAGATTCTGTACGAGTGGGGATGCCCACCTCTCACTTCCGCTTCGTAGCGTCCAGTGGAGTCTGTCTTTAGTGGTGGAAAGGCCCTCTGGAAGTACCAGTCTATTACTACCACGGTTGCATTTGGGACGGGATTTCCGTCGAGATCAGTTACTCTGCCCTTTAGGATGGCTGTCTCTTCACCAACTTGAGCATCGGTTCGACAGGTTCCTATTAGAAGGCTTAGTAAGAAGCATAAGGCGACTACTGTAGAGAGCTTCATCAGGTGCTCACCGGATTTAGTAAGGTAGCAACCACATGGACTTCTTGACGAGGAATAGGGCTGATCCGAGGGTGCCCATGAAACCGTCCCCTAATAGGACTCCGACGACTATCAGGGTCCGGTATCTGTCCCAGACCTCCTTGGTAAGTATTTGAGCCACTACCCTGTTACCGATAAGAGAACCGATCAGCACTGCCAGAGACCAACTGAATGTAGGTCCACCAGCAATCGCACTCATTGGATGCCACCATAGACTTCCGACAAGGAAGGAGATTAGGAACCAGGGTGCATGGAAGACAAGGTCGCTTACCGCATAGACTATGGAACCCACGATGACTGAGCCGATGATCCAGTTGTCCCTAAAGAGGTATCCGCTCCATACCCATTTTTGGGTTCGAGCGAAGTTGGCAGCATCCACAGCCCAACCGGTTATGGTAAACGGGTACGCTCCCGATGGAAACGGATGAATTGACCAGAAGAGATTCACAAACAAGAAACTGCTTGAGAGCCCAAGAACTGCAACAAGTATGAATGCTTTCAAATAGTCACTATGCCTAGCTTCAACAATATCAGCCTGCTTCAGGGCCTGGGCAATCCCTGAACCTCCCCCAAACGTCTGTATGGGGGCAAACCAAACGGCTGGATTTCCTATGCCAGAATAGTATATGAGAAGCTCCTTCTGATATATTGTTGATAGGCTTCCGAAAGTTACACCCGAGGAAGCTGTGCCTATGAAAGATGCGAAGAAGGACCACACGATCGTGTAGAATGCAAGCAGCCACACAAAATAAAGAAGATCCGGCACAAGAATCAGATTCAAAACAACAGAAGCTGAAGAACAAGCAATGAAAATACCCAACAGAACCAGCGGATTTACCAGCCCGCCGCCGGTTTCACTAACTTCTCCCAGTCTCTTTAGAGTGCTGACCAATCGGCTGAGGGTTCTGGGATGAAGAAGGAACGGTGTTACAGCTACAGCTATCGATAAACCTATCTGAACACTGTTGAAGAAATACAAAACCGATCTGTCCACAAGCAAGTCTATCCCCCAAGTCTTTATCGTTTCAGGTTCTGTTTCAGGCGGCCATAGACCTAAGTTTGTGATGACACTGGTACCCACAAAGTAGTAAGTCAGAGAGCCGATGAATTGAGCAGCAGATATGCCTATGGGCAGAAGGAATCCCGTTATATAAGGAATTGGATTGAGAGTGAAAGCAAATGCAGCACCGGGAAGAACGCCAGACAGTGTGGTTGTGACGTCTATAACGGATGGAACCGTTAGTTGCATGGCGCCCCCTATAATGTTATTTATCAGATTAGGTATGAAACTCAACCCAGTGTTTATGAGGGCTCCCATCAAGGCTGAAAGCATCAAAACCCTGATCGTTGATGGCTCCCTCTCAGCGAGAGTCAATACGGTTCTAGCCTCTGCTGTAGCAGCTGGGAACTCCAAATTCTCCACTCTTACGTACAAAGCGTAACAGAAGTAGCCCATAGATATGTTAGCTGCTACAGAGAACACCGTCTGGAGAACAATCAAGAGTTGGGGCATCGCAAACGCAGGATCTAAGAGAACCCAACTAGTCAGATAGAATCGATATACCATGTCAGGTGGTGGAGCCCACCAATCCGGTGTTACTTGAGCTACGCCTAAGGCCCACGCATAATCAGTGGTTCGAATGTACATGTTTCTTATGGGAAGAAGAAATTGCACTGGCAACGCTCCCCACCATCCGATCAAACCTCCTAACGAAGCAGATATACCGCCAAAAGCTGTTATGATAAATATCTCTTGCTTAGATAGCGGAGCCCCTAAGACCCTTGCGAACTCAGCCCATAGCAGGATGACGATCCAGGCTTGAAAAGGAAGCCATTGGCCGCTTATCAGGAAAAGGTACATTATAGCAGGCTGGATGACAAAGGAACTGAAGACCATGGCCAGAACTGTTCTCCAGGTTAGGCCTTTTCCAGGAATGACAGCTTTTTCATCCGTCTTGGTTGAAACCTCTTCCACTGGTCTTCACCTATCACGTTCGTCCTGATTGCTGTCTGGACGTGCTTGCTAGACTTTCAGCAGCTCTCTTCTGATAGAAGTCCTTCTGGCTGGGGGGAAGAACCCTCCATATTAGAAACTGCTTGCGGAGAGCGTTTATGAATACCTTATTTGAGGTCTTCCAGTTCTTCAAGACGCCGCTTGTTCTCAAGAAGTGGAGGGTTAGGTTATATCTGCCCTCTTGCGCAACGGCTTCCAAGTCCACGTTCTCCATGAGAGCTAAGTCGTATGGGGCCAGCCTTACCACGGCTGACAAACGCTTGATTGTTCTCAGACCTTCAATGTATTCGTCATAGCTCAGTCTCTCTGTTGAGAACAGACCAGTCTTCTCATACCCGCTATATGTGTCGAAGTACTCCCTCAAGAAGCCGAATATTCCAAGAAGTTCCTCCTCTGTAGTGACTATGAAGGGCATCGGCACCGTCCAATGATCTCCTACAGGTTCTGGTATCTTCCATTTGCGTTCAAGGCTGGGTGTGACCAAGCGCCAAGCCTTTAGGGCCGGGTAAACTGTGGCCAGCACGGGTATAGCTATGGCTAATCCTACGATAACCAAGATAAAGGAAGATGCAAAGTTGGGGAAAAAGTCTGGCGGATACGCTCCCAGTCTAATAAGGATTGAAGTCGCTGAAACCCCAAGAACATAGCCTAAAACGCTACTTAATACGCCGTATACGAGAGATTCTGCTAGGAACATCCCAGCGATCTGTGTGGGCGTAGATCCCACCACTACGTAGACAGATATCGATCTGATCCTTTCGTAGATGGCCCCGACGGTTATATTCAATATTGAAACGGCAGCTATTATCAGAGGAACCATGAGGTTCTCAGCGCCCAAGAACGAGAACCATGATCTGGCGGTGACCTCCACTACATCCCCTATTGGCCAGCCTTCGATGCTCTTTCCTTTGATGAGTCCGTAGATGATAAGGGTGTTCAGTCTATATGCCAACTTTAGTGCCAACGGCTCTATATCAGAATCGTTCAAAGGTTTAATAGCGATACTCACGGGTTGGGCCCCCACGGAGAAGATCTTCCACAGTAGCTCAAAAGGTACTATGACAACATAGGATCCTTGAAGGTGAGGTGGAACGGCTTGTGCGCCTCCGGGCGCCATCACTGGATCTCTCGGAGTTATGGGCTCGCCGTCAAGATCTATTAGTCCACTCTCGGGGCTGAAACCAAATCCGCTGTAAAGGGAGGCCCCGTCAAACAAACCAACAACTGTTAGGTTGAGGCCATAAAAGGCTATCTGAGCGCCCGGTCCAATTGGACGACCCAGCTCTCTCGTTAAGTTGGTTGCTAATTCTCTGCTTACGATGATTGAGAAAGTCTCATCTGGATAGAACCATCTGCCTCTGACTTTTATACGATCCCAGATTCCTGAGATCTCCTGCTCTTCTGGGCCTAAAGCAAGCACCGAGTAGATCCTTGCAGTCAAGTTTTGGACATTCCAGTAAATAAAGCCCCTTGTACTAGGACCAGCCGGTGGGAAGAACCACACTCTTGGAGCAACGTAGGCAGATTCACCTAACTCTGCCTTGAGCTGAAGCCACAGTTCGGTAGGAATATTGGCCCAAGGCTTCTGCCTTATTAGAAGTCCGCTGTATGGAACGGGCGTGTCGGTGGTGGACAAGGTTCTCGGGACAGCTATCGTTGCCAAGGATGTAAAAGTCATAAGGGAGAATGTTATGATCGTAATTGAAGCCAAGGTCAGTGCTGATCGGAAAGGCCTCTTTTTCATCCACTGAATACCCGTCCCAAATGCTGCTGAGATAACAGCTCCAGCAGTAGAGGCTAATGAGTGGATCCCGAGAATCTTTGAGCTCATCGCTTTGGCGCTTGAGGAAGCTTCGGATATTAGGAAACCTATTATCGGGATTATAACGACTATCATGCCGAAACCTGTTAGAACCATCAATAGGTTGTGGGCCAGATGAAAACCAGGGTGGAAGAGGTACAGGAACAGCACAAGAAGAATCGATATCAACATAACAGCCAATACGCGTTTCAAGCCGAAGTAACTGAATGTCAACCTTTCAAAGACATAAGCAAAAGGTAGGACCAACAGGAAGAAGAAAGATGTCGTGAATATCGCGTTTTGAATGAGTCCTATGGTCTCAACGTACGCTCTTTGTTCGTACCCCCAAGCCGCGAACGAATCTCCATATGCAGAGGAGTATTGAAGATCGTCTAATGCGTTTGAGGAACTTTCCATGTATCCCTCTGCCAAGCCGTGATAGAGCACTATCATAGGGTTAGATACGCTGAACCGCTCGGCTGTGGAGACTCGCGCATCGTTCAAAAGGAACAGTTGGTTGGCATACTCAAATGATGGATGCTTGATAACTACTGTTTCACCTTTTCTAGCTACTATGTAGCCAGATGGTCTTTCGTATTCATGAGTCGAGTTTAACAGAGCACCCCACACATAACTGGTAGCTCCTGCTCCACCCACGACTTGAAGCTGACCTGGACTCGGCGCACCGGCCCCGGCGAAATATATCACAATCTCGGCAGGTATTCCCGGTTCTATGAAGAACATACGGTCTCCAAAGATGGGAGATCCTGTCCATTGACCCCAGCGAATCATGGGACCGTGTGAGAGGAAGTTGTATACAACTGGGTTTAGGGAGGAACTTAAGTCCCTTGGGTTCAGCATGTTCATTAATACTATGCTGCCACACTCAAAGATGGGGACAAGCTTGGTCATGTAGGAGCTTGTGATCAATGCCGTAATCGTCGGGACACCTTGCAATCGCATGGCTCCAAAGGACCCTAGATCCGTCGCCCAATATATGTTACCTTCGGTGGAATCGACAGCAAAGGCGTTAACAACCGAAGGAGCATCTTGGCCCGTATACGGCTTTATCCCTTTAATTGTCACAGTTCCATGCTCATCAGGCTTAGCAATCACCTCGAGTATCCCGGCAAGCTGAGCGGTAGCTACTGATCCCTGAGCTTCTTGGGGTGTTGCCATCTGGACGTTTCCAGCAAACCCGGTAGTACCGCCGACGTAATAGACTATGAGGTCGTCCCATACCTCAGGGTCACTTTCCTTTGTAACTGGGTTGAAAAAGTTAGTCGTAAGGTTGTACGTAGTAACCGTTATGTTGAGCGTCGCATATCCCCATTCGGTATGGAATCGTGAAGCCCCACTTGCAGATAGAGGTAGAGTAGGTTCGTTCAGTAATCCGTAGGCCACTGCTGCGATAAAGTATGCTTGGGACCAGACGTTGCTGAATATGACTCTGTCATACGTGTCCAGAGGGGTCATCTGGTAAGTCCGGTAATCGTTGACTGTGTTTATGCTGAATCCGCCGCCAAAAGCCGCTAAAGTGAAAGGTTCCGAGTCGAACATGACCCAAGCGAACCTCATGGGCGGAGAAGACTGTATGAAGGGCGGATGGATTTGAAGAATGCCGTCTACGAAGGATCTACCGTAATCTTGTCCAAAAACAGCTCTCAAACGTGGCAAATATCTATTGAATATTGTAAAAACGAGAGGAGCATACTTGGCGTTCAGACTTTCCATAAGTTTGTAGCCGTAAGTGAAACCCTTATTCATTACAGCCAGCTGATCTGTACCGTAGCTTAAGTCCAAGTCTATGAAGAGCTTGATCTTAACACCCACTTCGCTGAAGTGTTTATCCACGTATTCCTTAGCACCCCATATGTTTTGGAAGTGACCGGATGTTAGCAAGATGATGACCGATCGTTTGGGTGTGTTTTCAACTAGAAATCTGGACAGTTCTAGAAGTACAGAAGGCCCGATGGATTCTGTTGCTCCGGGAGAAGTACTCGGGAAGATGCTAAACGAGTCGTAATAGGCACACAAGGCTATGTATTCGTTCCTCAGATCTGGATCTGAGCCTTCTATCAACCCAACGATGTTGGGCACAAGCACCCTCTCCCATGTCATCTTGGATCTTATCCAGATGCGGGCTTCTCCATTATTTTCATCTAAGTAATCAATCATCTTCGATGAATCTCTTTGGCTCAGAAGATATCTTGGGAACTTAATGGGTTGGTAGTAAATCTTAGAGAAGGCCTCCCCCCTCAGCGTCTCCGTGCCCATGTTATATATAACGCCTTTGGCCCCGAACATTATAGCGAAACGGAAGAACCACTTTGAGTTGAAGTCCATGATCACAAATTTTCCAGAAACATCTTTGCCGTCGAAATCGTCCATTTCCCCCCTACCGACGTAGATTACCCTATCTCCTTCAGCGGGACTTGTGTAGCTGTTAGTATTGACGAAGTTAGGCCAGCACATAGAACTGTTCAAAACCCTACCGTCTGCAAGAGTTATATTCGCTCCCCAGTCCATCGGAACCGTGACATAGTAGTTTTCATAAAAGCCTTCATCTCCGTAAGGCTGGACTCCAATCCCTTCGAGGTAATTCGCGATGTAGTCGGCAGCTTCAAAGAAGCCTGGGTAACCGGACACTCTAGAGCCGAGGCCGCTTAGATATTTCACGTGATCCTGTATTCTATCGTTCCCGTCCCCCTCTCTGAAGAAAGAAGATACGTCATCAAAAGAGATCTGTTCCACTTGTGGTTGAGCAGAAACAGGTATCGACAAGAATTGAACGCTCACCAGAAGAACTATCAGAGTCAGCAGAAATGAACATCCTGTGCGATCGCCAGACATTATCTCTCATTACATGGTTGAAAGAATGTTATATAAGATTTTTGTAACCTTCTCTGCCCTCCGATCTCCCAAAAAAAGGAGGTGTTGTTGGAGATCTGGGATGCACCCAGCTTTCTATTTTCTTCTTCGGATTAGCACCAGAATGATGAATATAACAGCTACTACTGCGACAGGTGCCAGCATTGATACGTCGTGCATTATCAGCGCCATCTGCTCAGCATTCTCAGCTTGGCTCAGCAGGCCAAGAGCTTGACTTAGATCTTCCTGCGCGCCGGCCACATCTCCTGCTACTACCTTGTCATAGGCTGATGTCGCTGTAGTTAATGCTTGAGAGGCCAGATCCTTGGCTCCTGTATCCTTGTACGATTCCATTGCATGCGATGCACCGCCCTCAGCCTTCCCGAGATCGACGAGTAGATTTATCATCTCCAGATTGTCTTCGTAGCCTCCTGGACCGTGAATGTACAAGGCAACTTTGGCGACTTGCTCCTGACCCTCTGTCATAGCACCTTCGCCCCAGCCGGTATGTCTGAATTGAGAGCTGAACTCTACGCCACCCCACTCCCTCTCGTCTCCTAGACTATAGGATACATACAAGGGAGGAGCTAGGTTGACTACGGTGATTCCTTCGGCGGGCTTACTGAAATCCATCCAGTAGGTCGTCGCAGTATTGTCGAAGAGAGAGTCGACGCCCGCTGCGTGTTCAGCTGGGAGATCTACCTCTTGCAGACCTATCCCCTCGACTGAAAGGTAGGCTTTGCTGCCGCCAAAGACGTTCTCTGGGAATCCCCAAAGTCCCCATGCAATCTGTGTCACTGCAAGTGCATCTTCGTCTGCTGTCAATGTTGAGGATATCAGGATGACACCGGTCTTGCTTACCGTTATGTCCGTCACCATTGACAACGGATGAACATTATACTTGCTGAAAAACTTCAGAGACACGTAATCAGCCGTCTCTTGTATTTCAGGCTCGTCTGTTGCATTGCTTCCCCCAGTTTGGCCCCAGTCGTCCGACCAGATAAACCATCCCGCCTGATAGGCATAAGTCATCTGTGCTATCCTTATGTCGCTGACTCCCCCATTCTTCTGAATGGTAACTCCAAACTCCTCCACGCCCGTTGCACTCAGCCAAGCAACATTGACTTCATCCGCCCCAACATCGACCAAGAACTCGCCAGCTTGCTGCTGAATGTAAGAGAGCTCTGTGACGCCCTGTACGCTGGCAGAAGAGACAACTAGACAAAGCAGAGCTGCTACTGTAACCAATCCAAAGGTATCAGAACGCACTTCCAAATATCCCCCCAATTCTTATTGAGGAGGCCAGAATATATAAGATTTCCCCACTTGCACGCACAAGAGAAATAATATTCCACAATATGCTTGTATACGCTATTTGTGGAAAGAACATTCTGAGAGTTAAATGCACGAATACCCTATCCACATATGAGGGACTCCAGTGAAGGCGATAGTCTATGAAGGCCCGCGAAAACTCGTACTGAAGGATGTTCCTAAACCCCGATTGGGACCTAGAGATTTGCTCATAAAAGTTAAAGCCGCAGGAATCTGCGGAAGCGATCTGGAGATGGCACGAGGAAACCGTCCTGACGTGGTCCCGCCCCGGATCCCAGGCCACGAGATCGCTGGACAAGTCGCTGAAGCTGGAGGACAAACAACAAGATTTCAAGTGGGCGACAGAGTCGTCGTGGAGCCAATCATATCATGCGGAAGATGCCGCAATTGTAGAGTCGGCCGGTACAACATCTGCAATGAATTGAAGTTCTTGGGCGTTCATACCGATAGCGCTTTCGCAGAATACGTTGTCATCCCAGAACAGCGAGCTTACAAGATCCCAAACCGCTTTTCGTATGAAGAAGCAGCGGTCTTAGAGCCTACAGCTGTAGGAGTACATGTTATCAACAGATCTCGAGTATCGCTCGGCGACACTGTCGTCATTCTTGGGGCCGGATCTATTGGACTACAGATAGGACAAGTAGCCAAGACTAGAGGTGCCGGTTACATCATAATGACGGATGTTTTCGATTATAGACTAGAACTAGCGAAGAAACTTGCCGCCGACCAAGTGATCAACTCAACCAAAGAGGACCCATTGCAGTACGTGAAGAAAGCAACCGACGGAGAGGGGGCGGACTTGGTGATCGAGGCGGTTGGAAAATCTGAAACGATCCTGCAGACGATGGATCTCGTTCGGGCGGGAGGAAGGATACACATAGCCGGACTCTCGGTGGAAAGTTTCGTAACTGAGCCGCCGACATTCTGGATGAGACAACTGCTGAAAGAGGTGACTATTGAAACCTCCAGATCCTACGCAGCTGATGATTGGCCTGCAGCGATAAAACTAGCATCAAAGGGAGATATTAACTGCAAGGCGCTGGTCACCCACAAATTCTCGTTGGAACAGGCCGCAAGAGCCTATGAGGTCGCCGACAAAAAGCTAGAGAAGTCCATAAGAGTCCTGTTTAAACCTTAAGAGAACAGAAGCAACACACGATGGATTTTGTCCAATCAAACCGTCCGATTGGATACGTTAATAAGCCTTTCAGGGAGCGTCTATACGTGGTGATTGTCCACCCAGCTTGGTGCACTAAATGAAGCTAGGAATCAGTAGTTATGCCTATCGATGGGCTCTCGGAGGAGATCCCAGGTTCGAGAATGATTTCAAACCCAGAACACCGATAGATGTCTTCGGTCTCATAGAGAAGGTCTCGGCGCTTGGATTGGAGGTACTTCAGATATGTGAGAACGTCGACTTTGACATGGCTGCCGGAGACTACGAAAGGTTAGGGGAAGTCGCGAAAAGTGAGCGAATAAACCTGGAGTTAGGTGACGCCGGGATTGAACCCTCCATCTTTAACAGGAACATGCGTATAGCAGAGCTCACGGGTTCTCACCTTCTGCGGTTGTATCCCGTAAAGAGAGAGCCCATCGAGAAACTGGCAAAGAAGATACATGGCTTTCTGCCAATACTCCGGGATCGAGAATTGACGCTGGCCGTAGAGAATAGCAGCCTGTGTCTGTATAGTTCTCATCAATTGGCGGAGATTTTCGAGCGGATCGGTGATCCTCTGGTTGGGGCCTGTGTTGACACGGTGAATTCTACGGGGCTCTTGGAGAGGCCCCTTGATACTGTCAAGGCGCTCTCTCCATACGCTGTGTCCCTCCATTTGAAAGATTTCTGCATCAAACGTCGGAATGTTGGTGGCTTCGCAATCTTCGGCGTGCCTCTGGGAAGGGGGATGCTCGACGTGAAGGCCGTGCTCAACATAATCAAGGAATCCGGCAGGGACCCAAACATTATCTTGGAACAATGGATGGACAGAAGGGACGACGAGGAGGAAACAGTCAAAGAGGAAGAGAGATGGATGAAAGAAAGCGTCAGATTCCTACGTTCAGTTCTATGACATATATCGAACGCCATTATGCCTGAGCCGTATATAGACAGGAAGTCAAGTACTATACACGCAATTGCTGGATCTTGAGAAGTGAAGATACACGCGCTACTACTCTTCATCGTTCAGAGTGTTGTCCCTATGTCCACGGGCTCCTTTTTTCAGGATCAGAACCCAATCATTTTCATCAGGCGTTCTGAATTTCGCTATCTCTTCCTTCACCGTTTTGGGCGCTTGCCTTGTCTTCCCTGTTCGGGGATTGTACCAAGAGCTTTCGAAACTTAATGGTCCAGGAAGATTGAGTGAAGCTGTCCCGCCAGTCGGCAAATATACTAGAAAAGCGTCCTTTTCTAAGCTTGACATGCAGAGCGGTCTTGTGCCTGTTTTGTGTTTTATGGATTGATCGATGATTTCGGTTTCTGGCTTGAAACGATGGAATTCAACGATATTCGTGAAGAAATCTCTAAATACAAGCAGGTATTTCATACCTTCTTGGTCTTCGTCAGGTATCCACCATGGGCCCCAAGTGTTCTCGAAGCCATGGATTACTCCTGTGCCGGAGAAAGCTCCTCTCCATGCTCCTCGCCGGGTGTGCTCAGAGTTCAAGTGCTTGTGTCCTGGAACCTTCAAGTCGAGATCCGGGTTTCGTTCATATCCATATTCTGCAAGGACAAAGGCTCCTTTCCAGTCCTTCAAGCTGTACTTCATGTTGTCCTCGATTCCCGCCGCCAGCCACGAATCCCTCTCGCCAGTTGTTCCCCAAGTCTGAAACATGATGAGGTCTATCACTCCCGGCGCCCTCTTGAACCTTCGGGCAAATGGCGGTTCGCGAGGACCGTTGTGGATTGCGACAGGATGCCCATGTGGCGCAATCTTCTTGACGAATCTCCCAGTACGTATCGCCCAGAGGTCTGCCTCAGGGTTGTAGTGCCAGTCGCCGTTCGGATAGTATTCATATTCGTTCATAAGAGTCCAAATGTATACGCTGCTGAATGCATCGTATCTTGCAACAAGGTATCGCATCCACAATT
>CAZBDB010000002.1:0-18667 GCA_964490655.1 uncultured Candidatus Bathyarchaeia archaeon
AGTAGACCCTGAAGACGCCATAGACGAATCAGACGAAACCAACAACGACATCAGCTTGACAGTAACAGCAGTGCCACCTCCACCGCTACCTGATTTGACGGTTGAGTTTGTCGATCTCCCAGACGAGTTCGAAACTGAGAAGACCTATGAGATCAAAGCCATAGTTAGGAACATAGACGGAGCCGATGCACCCAGATTCAGCGTCAGACTTGAAGCTGATGACACCGGAGTTCAGACACTGTCGGTTGACAGCTTAGCCGTCGACGAGAGCATAACCCTAGCCTTCAGATGGACCCCACCGGAGCCAGACACCTATGAATTAACAGTAATCGTGGATCCCGGAAACCTCATCGAGGAACTTGACGAAACCAACAACACAGACAGCGCAACCGTTACAGTCAAAGAGAAGGAAGTACCACCTGCGCCGCTGCCTGATTTGACGGTTGAGTTTGTCGATCTTCCAGAAGAGTTCGTGGCTGGAAGAACATACGGGATAGAAGCTCAAGTCAGAAACATCGGAGAAGGCGACGCTGAAACATTCAATGTTGAACTCAAAGCCAATGGGGCCTCAGTACAAGAGATCGAGGTCGAAAGCCTAGCTGCTGGAGCAGACGTAACCTTGGCCTTCACTTGGACACCGGGAGAATTGTTCCCTGGAGACTACACTTTAACCGTCACCGTTGACCCAGAAGACGATGTGACCGAAGCTGACGAGACGAACAACTCCGCCACGACAGAAGTCACCGTTTCGCCAAAACCACGCGAGGTCATATGGTACGAACAATGGGGACCAATAATAGCAGGAGCAGTCACAATAGTCATCATCATGATCATAGCCCTAGTCATAACAAGACAGAGAAGATAGACCCTTCCTCTTTCTTTTCTGTGCTATACGACAGAAACATGGAATCATCCGGCCTGCCGAACCAGTCTATAGATCTGTATCAGGTAATTCCAGATCTCTCTAAGGCCAAAGTGGCTTCTTCCGCTCTTCCTAGGGCCAAAGGCGTAAGGCACCTCAGCGACAGAGTTGTAGGTTCCCCTTGCGAGAATCTCAAGGAGAATCTTGTACCCAACCGGATCTAGCACCACCTCTTCTATGACCTCGCGCTTGAGCATAAAGAAGCCCGACATCACATCGCTGACTTCCCGTGCCTTCGGCAGAAGCATATGCGCCAAACCCGCTGCAGCCCTTGAGACGATTTTCCTTCGTAGGCTCCAGCCCTCAATTGCGCTTCCAGTGACGTATCTTGACGCGACTGCCATGTCATCGCCGCTCAGGATTTTCTCATAAATCTTCGGTAGCAATTCTGGTGGATGCTGCAGATCTGCATCTAGGACGGCCAGAATGCCAGCACCAGCCTTTTCAAACCCGTCTAAGACAGCCGAGCTCAAGCCGAACTTCCCGTTCCTCTTTACAACCTTGATGTTGCCATACACTTTGTTCAACTCTTCTGCAGATTCGGCGGTTCCGTCAGGGCTGTTGTCATCAACAATGATGAGTTCAAACTCTAGTGAGGCCAAGGAGGATTCAATTCTATCTATTAGCTCCGAGATATTCCGCCTCTCGTTGTATGTCGGCACAATGATCGATAACTTAATACCTCGAGGGGCCTCCTCACATCGGTTCTCTTCTGATTTCATCGATAATTCCCGAAGTGTCGACTATGATTAGCATAATAATTGGGATGAAGTCTATTTCTCCTTTACCATTGCGAAGCATACACAGCAGCGCGCGCTTCAGAATGAAGTGACTTATTCCAGACTTTCAGGGCAACAAAGAGAGACAAACTCAGGATTACGGGAGCCGTTACTTTTATCTGTAGATTCTGGGAAAGCATTCTAGCAGAGTAGGTCAAGACATTTGCGCGAAGGAGAATTTATCGAAAAGGGGTCACTCGAAAGTCTAAGTGAGATTGCTGCATTCTTTGACCGTTTCTCAAAAGCATTACTGCTCTCCTTTGTCCTTGTGCTCTTGGCTCTCTGCATAATCTCAATACCCCTAGGGCTGGAGATGTTTCTTTTCGGGAATCTGTCAAAAGAATACTACCCGAGCTCGCCGATACCGGCGATATTCGTTTTCTCTCAGATAAAGCTCAGCCTGGGTTTTGCCTTCTCCGCTGTTCTATCGATCTATGCACTTTGCTTCGTTTTCGCTTGGAAACAGAAGAACGGATTTCTTACAGTTATCAAGGGATTTCTGCCTAAACCACTGAGTCTACATCTGAGAAATTCCTTGTTTGCTTTTCCCGTTCTCTCAAGTTTGACTTATGTTGTTGTAAGGAGCGTTCACTTCCTTGAAGAGTCTTACGGTGTACCGGTTGGGAAGCCCCCCCTGCCAGCGGATTCTTTGCTGGCCTACTTTGAGTTAGCTGTTTCTCCTTTGAGGGAAGAGATAATCTACCGAGTTCTCCCGATTGGTGTGTTTCTGACAGTTTACCTCTTGGCTCTAGTAAGCAGAAGGGCACCTCCGATGCTATGGAAGCAACGACTTAAGATATCCTTTCTAGCTTTTGCAAGTCCTGAAGATGCAAAGAAAAAGTCAGGTTTGAAGTCTGTCGCTGACTCCGGATTCTCCGGAGGCATTAGCTTTGATGAATGGATAATGATTCTCTTCACATCAGCTTTCTTTGCGCTCTCCCACTACTTTCTCACAAGTACTTGGAATGTCGGTAGAATCGCCACAGCCTTTCTCCAAGGCTTGGTTGCTGGCGTTTCTTACTTGGTCTACGGTATTCAGGCGCCCATTCTTCTGCACTGGTTCTTCAATTACTACTTGCATACCTACAATCTCGCTACGGCTCTCCATCCAGACTTGTTTGTTTTGAGCCTTCTGAACGAGAAAATAATCTTGAGTTTGGGAGTTTTGAGTCTGATTCTAGCGACGCCGATAGCAGTGGGAAAGCTAAGCAACACTAGAGCATTCATACTCGAAACGCTTCTTCACTTCGGTGAAAACTTCAAGGCCGCCCTTATTAAGGAAGGCGACAGATTTCTGATGCGGCTTCGACGATTGGGTCCCTTCGATCTCGCTACACTGTTTCTCACATTAGCCATTCTTGCTGTCAGGTTGATGATCATAAGCCATCCAAGCCCTCAAGCCGGCTCGAGATATTACGAGACGGGCTTTGTTTTTGACGAATCATACTACGTGAAAGCATCTAGGAAACTCCTTGTCGGTGAACCTTCCAACAATGAACATCCTCCGTTGTCGAAGATTCTTATTATGCTTGGCATTATTCTGTTTGGGGACAACCCATTGGGCTGGCGTATCTTTCCGATAGTGTCAAGTTCCGTCTCTATAGCTTTGACTTATATGTTAGCAGTCACCTTGAGCAAGAGCAGAATTGTTTCCTTCAGCGCCGCGTTTGTATTTGCCACCGACACAATGGCGTTCAACATCGGGCAGATTGCTATGCTTGATGCTCCCTCCATGATGTTTGCTCTTGCTGGAACTGCAGCTATTCTCAGGAAACGGTATGATCTTAGTGGTCTTTTTCTTGGTCTAGCAGCTCTATGCAAGCTGAGTTCTGTCTTCGTTGCTATGGGCGCAATACTATACTTGCTTATGTCGGGACTAGCCAAACGAGACAAGATATCGTCAACCTTGTTGAGGACGGTCTCTGTAGCTTTCATCACACTCTTGATAGGTTTGTGGATCTACGATGCAAGATACCAGGTCTTTGGCGGCAATCCGCTACAACATCTGACTTACATGTATACTTACCATGGCGGTCTTAAGTATGAGAATCCAGAGGAGGTAATTCTGCCGTTACAGTGGATAAATCCTTCAGATCCATTTGCCCCCATCGCATACTATATCACTACAGTGCGCGAGATTGCTAATGGCGGCATCGTAGTTTACCATCCTATTGCCTATTATGGCGTATACTCCCCTCTATGGTGGAGCTTGTGGATCGTGGCACCAGCAAGCCTAGTGGAAGCTGTTCGAAGAACTCGCAAGAGAGAAGAACGAGGAATAGATCTGTTCTGTCTCTCGTGGATCGCGGCGACTTTCTTTCCATATGTCCTATTCGCTTACGTTATGCAAAGATGGGTCTACCCTTTCTATTTCTATCTGACTTTGCCAGGATTGTACCTAGGTCTTTCTTATTACCTAGGTTGCTCTAGGCTTTCAAAGATTCTTCTTGCATTTCTGACACTGGTCCAGTTGCTTTGGTTCTTCTTGTGGTTTCCCGTCAAGCCTAGAATCGTGATCGACCTGCTGCTCTTTCTGGGCTTGCCCGCTTAATCTTTGTACAGAGGAGAGTTTATTCTCGCTACTACTCTGAACTTACTCTGCCTACTGAAGATTTCATCCGCCAGATCACGAATATCAGGGCTGCCGAAGTGATCATCAGCAGGAATAGGCTGTAGGCAAACTCGAATCTCCAGGGTGTTGAGGAGAGGTAGATCACAGACAGGATTTCAAGTATTAGGCCCCAAACAAGAATCGTCAATAGAGCTCTTTGAAACATTGAGGTTGCGTCCCATCAACAAATAAAAAAGGAGGGATGTGGTTTAGGTCGTCTTTCTTGATGCGACGAGCCAGCCGACTACTACTCCTACGATGAGGGCGACCACTCCAGCGCCTGCGACGCTTGCTACGTCCATCGTCGGAACGGTTGCCGTACTTGTCACTGTTTCTACTTCGGTTTCTGTCACTCTCTCGGTTACGGTCACTGTTACAACCCCCGGTTCTGGTGCTGCGGCCAAGTCTTCAAATATCGTCGCCGTGGGTATCCTAAAGTCTGTCGCCCAGTCTGGCATCGGCTTGAGGCCTTCGCTGGCTTTCGAAAGTCCAAAGTAGACTGGAATGTTGTTTACGTAGTTCCATGGATATGGTGAGAGCCATCTTGGGTCTTCTTCCCAAGGCCATCCAACCCAGTATTCGGTGGAGAATTCATACCAAGCCGCGCCATAGAACAGTGGAATAGATGGGAGCTCTGTCAACGCCATCTCCTGCAGATCACCATAAATCTGTTTCAATTTCGCGACGTCTGTTTCCTTTGGCACAGCATCGATGAGTGGTAGTGCATCTAAGTTCATGTAACGCTGCCAGTCTCCAGCTGGATAGACTTCGCCGACAGGTCCTGTCAATCTTGCGTCCATTACCCATCTGAAGGTATTCCATGGATGGTCGAATCCCATTCCTCCATCCCAACAAATGACAAAGTCAAAGTCTCCTGTAAAGACTCTGTCCATCCATACTGAGTAGTCCGGAAACTCAGTTTGGCAGTCGATCCCTATTTCTTGCAGATTGGCTGAGATCATGTCGCACATCATCATCCAGTCGCTCCATCCATACGGCACTTGTATTATGTATGGGCCTAGTTTTGTGCCGTCGGGCATTTCTCTGACGCCGTCGCCGTCTCTATCGGTAATGTTACTTTGTTCAAGTATCTCAGCTGCCCTAGCCAAATCTAGGTCGTAACCATACGTTTCGACCAAGTCTTCATCTATCCATTCCGTATAAGCTGGAATTGTGTGCATTATCATCGACGGTGACGCTCTCACGCTGTAGTTAAAGTAAGCTTTACCTATCAAATCTTCGTATGGTATTGCGTAGGATACTGCTCTTCGGACAGCTATCTGATCCAACGGATAGGTGGCATAGTTGACGTATAGAAAGTTCACTCCTGACCCTATATAGTATGGTGGATGCTTGTAGTATGTACTTATCGGGAGACCTTTGATCTCCCACAGCTCATTGACAGAAGTAATAAAGTGACCTTGCCCATCGCATTCGCCCTGTTCGAACGATAGAACCGCAGCAACGTTGTCCTTATATGTTATATGCGCCACATAGGGCGGTCCGGGAAGTCCGAAGATGTCTTTACCCCACCAATCATCAACCCTCTTGTAATACCAAACGTCTTCAGACCACTGATGAAGCTTGTAGCATCCGGACCCAACTATCTTCTCTGGGTCGTCGTCCACGAACTGTGTGACAACTTCGCCCATCTCGTCTTCCAAGGCCTCCCACCTGTGTTTTGGCATTATTACCACACCGTCACTACTCTGTAGTAGACCTAGAAGCTGGAAATAGTTCAGCTTCGCTTCACTAGTTATGAATTGCACCGTTTTGTCATCGACAACTTTGACTTCTTCTAGATAGTCCCAGTATCCACTGAGCCAGCCTATAACGTATTTCTGACCCAGATCAAACGTGTATTTCACGTCTTGAGCTGTCACAGGTTCTCCATCCCACCAAGTAGCTTCAGGCCTAATGTGGACCTGCAATGTAAGCTTGTCAACCCATGTATAACTTTCAGCAAGCCATGGAATCCAGACGTCATCTCGTGTGCTATATATATACAGAGATTCGTATTGAAGATTCCAGCCCCACGACTGATCTGGTAGAAGAGGATTCCACCCAGATGGTGGACCCCAAGCGTCCGAAATGAAAACAACGTCTTCTCTAGCGATTTCTTGAGCTCCTGCCAGATTCACCAAGGATGTACCTGTGGAGACACAGAACACCAACACCAAAATGGCCGTCAAAGTCTTTTTCATTTTCTCTCTTCTCCCTTTTCGGAGCCGATAAAACATTTATAGGCATGTATTAATAAAACTTTTGCACATATCTATTTGACCACAAGCCTGTTTGGATTTCTGGAAAGACTGAGGGAAAGACAATGAAGATATCTCGCGATTTCATGAAGAGTCCGCTGTTGAGGTTTTTCCTGAGACGTGGAGTCTTCCTCTTTGCCACTTTCTGGGTCTTTTCGACCATAATATTTGTTTTGCCTAGGGTAATCCCTGGGAATCCCTTAGCACAACTTTTATATCCGTTGTTTGAGAAGGCGCAGGCTAATCCTGAACTGATTCGTGCCGTCTATAAGAGATTTATGGCCGAGTTCCCTTTTGACAAACCCATTTTGGAACAATTTGCCATCTTTATGGGAATGCTATCTAGAGGCGATCTCGGTACTTCGATCGCCTTTTATCCACGAAAGGTTGCAGAGATGGTATTGAAATATATGCCTTGGACTCTCGGGATCTTAATACCTGCCACTTTCGTTTCCTGGACTTTGGGTAATCTATTCGGTGCTTTGGCAGCTTACAAAAGAAACTCCCTTACTGATAACGCGCTTCTACCTACCTTTCTAGTTCTATCACAGACACCCTACTATTGGCTCGCGATGATTCTATTGTACCTATTTGCAGTACAACTCAGGGTGTTCCCCGTCGGTGGAGGTTACTCAAGGCTATTGACGCCTGCGCTGACCTTGCCATTCATTTCTGATTTCTTATGGCATTACACTTTACCATTCCTTTCCATTGCACTAGCAGCCATTGGCGGGTGGGCCATAGGTATGCGGGTCTTGATGATATATGAGCTTCGCTCAGATCATATCAGTTTTGCTGAAATCCTCGGTTCGCCTGATCGCAAACTCATTACTTATTCTTTCAGAAATTCGATGCTACCTCAAGTTACGGGTTTGGCTTTGAACTTAGGCACGATGCTTGGCGGATCTTTGATCACCGAATTGGTATTCTCATATCCAGGTACTGGCTATCTCATTTTCCGAGCATTACAGACTCAAGACTATCCAATGATTCAAGGTGTCTTCATGATCTTGATATCAACACTCATAGCTGCAAATCTAATCGTTGACGTAATCTATGCATATATAGATCCAAGAATCAGAACGGGATACTTGGGAGAATAGAAAATGGCTAGGTCCTTCATCTTTGACCTCCTAAGGATAAAAAAGCTTGACATAAGCCTTGCAATTTTCATTGGCATAATACTGATCGGTCTTATCGGACCCCTTATCTACACCGTAGATCCAATCGCTCTCCTGGGACCCCGCGACAGTCCGCCCACCGACGAATTCCCTCTAGGAACAGACACCTATGGTCGTGACCTGCTTGCTCAGCTCTTAAACGGAATAAAGGTGTCGATCTACGTTGGATTCACGGCTGCTTCCATAAGTCTGGCTATTGGAGTCGTAATAGGCGTCATCTCTGGGTATAAGGCCGGCCTAGTTGACGAAGTGTTGATGGTTGTTACCAACGTTATGCTAACACTTCCATCGATACTTCTCATGATGCTAGTAGCGGCATATCTCAAAGAAAGAAACATGCTTTACGTGGCTTTAATCATCGGAATCACATCATGGCCTTGGGTCGCTAGAGCGGTGAGAGCACAGATCATGAGTCTAAAAGAACGCGAATTCGTCTACATGTCTCGTATGAGCGGCCTGAGAGACGTAAAGATAGCGTTCGCAGACCTACTGCCAAACATGGCTTCATACATCTTCATGGCGTTCATTCTTCTAATATCCGGCGCGATGTTGGCAGAAGCAGGGCTAAGCATGATCGGATTGGGGATAACTCGGGGATCTTCGCTAGGCGTCATCCTCTACTGGGCACAACTAATGGAGTCTGTGCGTAGAGGATTGTTCTGGTGGTTCATTCCTCCCGGCGCTATCCTAGTAGCTTTAGCTACTTCTTTGCTAGTAATGTCAACCTCACTTGACGAGTACTTCAGTCCCATACTGAGGAGTCGCTAATTATGAGCCTCCTATCCGCTGAAAACCTTACGGCCTACTATTACGCATCGTCTGGAGTCGTAAAAGCCGTCGACGGAGTGAGCTTAAGTCTTGACGACGACGAGATCCTAGGGATAGCCGGCGAATCTGGCTGTGGCAAATCTACTTTCGCCAACGCTTTGATGATGAACATTCATCCGCCTCTAAGGTTTGTAGATGGAAAGATAATTGTGGGTGACCGTGATCTGACTGACATGAAAAAGAAAGAAATCAGATCAAGCATCTGGGGACTAGTAATATCATTGATACCTCAAAGTGCTTTGAACGCTCTGATGCCAACCAAGAGAACAAAAGACCTTATCACAGATGTTGTCAAATATCACCAAAAGCTGAAGAATGAAAAAATCATTGGCATGGCCGAGAAACGATTCGAGGAACTCGGACTGCCTGCCGACGTTTTGGACATGTACCCACATGAACTCAGTGGAGGTATGAGACAAAGAGTGGTCATAGCCACTTCCACGCTTCTTAACCCAAAGCTCCTAATAGCCGACGAACCAACATCGGCTCTTGACGTCTCAACCCAGAAACAAGTGCTTGGGATGATGGTAGATCTCAAGAGAAAGGATATAATCAAGAGCGTGATCTTCATCACACATGACATCGCTATTCTTAGGCAGATCGCTGATAGAACCGCGATCATGTATGCTGGAAAAATCATTGAATCAGGGACCACAGACAATATAATCGACAATCCATTACATCCCTATACCAGAGGACTAATCCGTGCTGTAATAACACCCGAGGCTGAAGTCAAGAAAAGAGGAATCTCCCACATTCCTGGACGTCCTCCGGACTTGCTAAATCCGCCGGCTGGATGCCGCTTTCATCCACGATGTGATCGATCTATAGCCATATGCAAACAACTGGAACCCGACCTGATAGAAAATGAAAAAGGTCATCTCCTCGCTTGCCACAACCCATATGTGCATGGGTGAAGGTACATGTTGCTGAGCGTCCGGAATCTAACAAAAATATTCACCGTTGGTTTCTTCCAAAGAAGGACAATCAATGCAGTAGACAATGTTTCATTTGATCTCGGTAAACGAGAGATGATCTCTCTAGTCGGTGAGAGCGGCTCAGGCAAAACAACCACAGCACGCATGATTCTGCGATTTATCCACCAAACCTCGGGGAAGATACTATTCGAAGGCAAGAATATCTGGGATTTCCGAGACATAGAGGAATGCAAGAATTACTGGCGTCAAGTTCAAGGAATATTCCAAGACCCATATGCTCCGTTCAACCCCATGTACAAAGTTGATCGTGTACTCTATCAAGTTTTCAACCTCTACAACGACGAACCTGATAGTGAACAGAAAGACAAGATAGTCGAGGAATCCCTCGTAGCCGTCGGCTTAAGACCTAAAGACATACTCGGGAAGTACTCCCACCAACTCTCAGGCGGTCAACGCCAACGCATAATGGTAGCCCGTTGCTACATGCTGAGGCCTAAACTCATATTGGCCGATGAGCCCGTGTCAATGGTCGATGCCTCAACAAGAGCGAGCGTCATAAGACTCTTTGCAGATCTAAACGAGAAATATGACACGTCAGTCATTTTCATCACGCACGACCTCGGTCTGGCATACTACACGAGCGGTCGAATTCTGATAATGTACAAGGGAAGAATAGTAGAAGAAGGCGAAACAGAGTCTATGCTGGAACATCCTGAGCACCCCTACACAAAAAGGCTCATGAAGGATGTTCCGCTCTTGTATAGCAAATGGCGGGACATCTAGTCGGCGCGACTCAACTGCCAAATCAACCAAGAACTCTCAATCTGCTGAATACTGAATCTGTTCAATAGTCTTCCTATTTCTGGGAGGCGTTTGGGGTGGCAATTGCAGGAGAGGTGACGCTCATCTTCATTCTTTTGCCAAGCTCAGTGAACCAGAAGCCTCACCCAAAATAGGGGTCTGTGTCAGAAGCGGTTTGATCTACATAGTGTTTTAATAGATTCTGACTTTCTTATAAAGGGAGGAGCGGCATAGGTTATGGAGAAGAGTCCGTCAGTACTCATAATAGCTCTAATTCTAGCTCTAGTTCTAGCTTCCTATCTGGCGTGCTTATTGTATGGCTTCATTGTAGTCTTGGAGAGGGAGAAGTCAGATTTGATACGAGCTAGAGAGGTGGTCTTGAGACAATATGAGGAACTTCGCGAGGAAGCAGAACTGCAATATGAAAGATATAGCGAAATAGATGCCAAATATCGCATGTTGACGACTTATGTTGACTGGAGTCTTGAGAATAAGTTGACTCCGTCCATATCCGAACTGAAGGATTGGTTAGTATTAGATCTGACAGATCAACTGAGTTTCAATGAAGATTTCAACTGTCGAGACTTTTCAATACTACTTTCCATCAAAGCTAGACACAGACATTGGGACATGGGCATTATCGAACTTCGTGCTGTCATTAATGAAACCGGGAATACTTGGAAGCACGCTCTCAATTTCATCATGACTAGTGAAGGGCTGGTCTATCTCGAACCTCAAACAGACACAGTATGGTGGCTTCCCGACCACAAGGAAATAGGACCGGGAATGACCTTCAGGTATGAAGGATTCCCGAAGTGGGACAGTGATCTGGTTTCCGTTACAGATGTGGATATTATTGCAGAAGGCTAGATGAGCGCTCGTTACAAAAGGAATCGCGCGCTAAGAGCGGGGAGAAACGCCAGCTAGAGAACGAAAACTTCAAGCCGGATACCACCTCTATGACTTCTACTTTGCAGTCGATACGCCTAGGCTATTCCGTGAGCTGCCTGAAGCAGCTGAAATGTTCGAGAAGATGATCCCAGCTATCCTCAGAAGGCAGAGAAAGGACGGGCTTTGGAGAAAGAAGGGCGACTGGATAACACCCACATTCTCAGTTGTATATGCCCTTCACTAATCTGGCTGCTTGTGAATCCATTCGGTTCTCAAGAAGAGGCTATGAAAGGAATATAAGAAACGTAGCCAGAAGGGATTGCCGATTGCCCGATCCACTATCTTATTCGGAGGACCAGCTCTCCATTGGTAGTGACTCTTGTTCCACCCTAGCATTTCCTCCCATCGGTGTCAATACGTAAGACAAGATGCCAGGTAGGGTCAAGCACCAGTCTTTGTGTTGACCACACTTCCGCGCTCTAAGCTCAGACCCCTCAAGAATCTCACACTCCACCGAGAAATGACAGCTACATAAAGACGTTCGGCTATTCGCGCTGGATTCTCGGCCATGCTTTCCTGTTACTTGCACGATAAGATATTACAAGCAAAGTCTATATAACTAAGTTATGCTAAATATTCGAAAACTTAGAGACCCTAAATGAGGAACACTTCAGATGAAGGCCGTCATCAGCGCAGACAAGATGCCCAAGTACTACGCTAGGAACTTTGGACATTGCTGTTGACGACGGAACGACATTCTCGCTTGTCTCATTAGAAGGTGGAAAACCCCGACTTAGCGTAGAAGCAGGAGGTTAAAGCTTTATCTGGAACTGTTCAACAATAATAACTGGTTGACTGGGAGAATAGCAGCATTGAGCAGTGATCTTTCAGAGACCCTGCAGAGGATCGAGAGGAAGCTGGAATCGCTGATGAAGATAATAGAGGAAAATCTCCCACCAACTAAGGATATGAATATCCTCCCTACGAAGGTTGAGGTCCCTGCAAGGGCTCCGATCAATGTATACCTCATGAGACTCCCCGACAGCCTCAGGCTGACGATCTTCGCCATGGACAAACTCAAGGAAGCAACTACAACCCAGGTTGCGAAAGAGACAGGTAGATCAAGGAGCGTGGAAAGCATCCATCTTAACCAGCTTGAGCGGATGGGATACCTAGAGAAATATAGAAAAGGAAGGAAGATTTACTTCAGGATGCCCAGTCCACCAAAGGGGTGAGGTCATCTATGACGGAAGACGAGAGCGAGAGGGAATTAGGGGACAAAGGTGTCAAATATGCATACTTGGACCTTTTGGCTACAACCTTAACCGAGCATGAGAAGACCCTTGATAAGCTGATTGAAAGACTGGAGAGAATATCAGAGAATTTGGCTGAGTTAAGCCAGATCGGTGAGCTCCAAGAACCAGTCAAACCGGAAGCGAGCACAGGCAAGTCTGAGCAACTTGAGACGCTCACTTATATGAAGATAAAGCTCAATCGCCCCGTCGATGAGCTAAAAAGGATAGTCGAATCTCTAAAAGAATAGGATTTCAGCAGATCTGCTATGCTGATGAGTTATTGCAAGTTTCTTGTATGGAAGATTTAAATCCAGAAGCGCGAGTTTTTCTGTCCATGCTTGCACACTCATGGAAGACACCTTAGCATGCGAAAAAGAAACAGTTGTGAATGCTATGTGTTATGAAAGAGGGCTTTCCGCCATATACTTGGAAGAGTCTGACAGGGTAGGACAGATCGAGTACATAAGCCATACCGGGCTGATATCCAACTTGTCTGGAGGAGACCCCTTCAAATCTCCTGACGAAGCTTTGGCGAAGACTTATGAGAAGCTCGACACTGACATGATATTCTGGACGCTGCAATCTTACGACTCCTACGAGAGAGCTGAGCAGAAAGGCGAAACGTTCAGTGTTCGAGCTGACTCTTGGTCAGATCTTTTTCCGACAAGATGGAGGGTTACCTTCCCCGTAAACTCGGTTGAAGACGTTTTGAATTACGATCCCGAGGAAGAGATGGAGCTGAATGACAGGCATTTTGACGACATCGTCGAGTACTTCAATTACGAGCACAAAAAGACCCAAGACCTCTTCAGAACACAGCTTGTCCCAGGAGGATATTACTGCACAACCTTCATGTGGCCAGTAATGACCTTCGGCCTAGAGTGGACCCTGAAGGCTATGTACTACGACCCGAAACGGTTCGAACGGCTCCTAGACAAATTTGCACGGATATCTTTGAGAGACTTCAGAGCATGGGCTCAATGCGACATCAAGACATTCATAAGCCACGACGATATCTGCATGACGGAAGGCCCCATGATTTCTCCCAAGTGGCTCCGCGAACACATTTTCCCTTGGTATAAGAAGCTATGGCGGGAGCTGAGAAGTAAGGGCGTGAAGGTGCTCTTCTGCTCGGACGGTAACATCACTACGATAGTTGATGACCTGGCCGAAGCTGGGGCTGACGGCTTCATAATGGAGCCGAGCTGCGACCTAGAACTTATAACAGAGAAGTATGGCGACGACAAGGTCTTGATAGGCAACGTTGACTTGAAGGTCTTGACTTTCGGCGATGAAGAAGCGATTTCCAAAGAAGTGACGCGGTGTCTAAGAACGTCAGGTCATTGTCCCGGATACTTCATTAACGTAACCGGTTCGATACCTGACAATGTGCCTCTGCGGAATCTGGAATTCTACTTTAAGACTTTCAGAAAGTGCAGCCAGAGACCACTAATCAGATTATGACACACTACGGCCATGCTAAATTCATCGTCTTCATGCGTGCGCCGTCAGAAAAGAGGGAAGTGTAATAGAGGATTTATCTGTAGTGAACGTAGACCTCGGTTGGTAGAGTCCTTTTCTTGTAGTAGAGTTCACCCTCGATCCTCTTGAAGTACTCAAGAACCTCTTTACCCTTGGGTGTGATCTTAAATAGTGTTCCTTCGTTGGTAACCGTATTCTCGAGGAGCTCTTGTTTCTCCAAGAAGTCCAGTTGTTTCTTCAGCCTTGTCCAAGAAAGGTTGGCTCTGTACATTATGTGGGTGGGTTTCCGTTTCCCACTGGCTACGGCTTTGAGAATGTCAATCAGTATTTCCATCTGAGATCTTCGCGCCATGTTGTTCTCGCCGAGAGTAAAGTTTCCGGTATGGCGTTTATAAGTTTTGTGAACCAACTGTTTACTCCCTGGATGATTCTCCAAACTTCTGAGGTATGTGGACTTAAGGTTCGAACGGTCTTTTCACAATCCGTTTAAAAACGAACATCAATTCTCACTCAGCAAAAAGAGAGAAAAGAGTGAATCATAGATGAGAAAGAGCAGAAAGATGGCCCTATTGATGCTGCCAATTCTAGCGGCCTACGTATTCCAGGCGACTCAGTACGCTAGGGCGCCAGTGCACTACAACTTCTTTGTTGTATACGCCAAGAACGCAGACATAGCATTAGTGCCTGGGTCGGACAAGTCACCGAACGGATACACTCTACTGCAGAACTCAACGGTGTCAGGACAGCAAGGTTACTACAACTTGTCGTTAGGGCAGTGGGGTCCCGGCTACCGTGTGAACTACACAGACGCTTTCAACGTAACCAACAACGAAGCATTCAACATCACGATGATAGCCTTCAACTTCTCATCGGCTTCAGACGGAAAAGATATGCTCAAGATCTATGCACTCAACGATACTGATGGTGATTACTTCGGGGATTACGAGGTCTGCCTCTGGAATGGAACCCACACTCAACTGAACTCGACATATTACCTATTCTTCAGAGGATCACCCAACTATGGCACACTACCAGGCACAACCAGCAGATTCAAGGTAATGATAAACATACCTGTAGCCACGGGGCTAGGTCCAGTGACGCCCTCGTTAGATTACGAGGGAACCATATACATGTGGTTCACGAGCGTCGGCTAGCTGTATCCAATGGCGATGTATTGCGACATTTCATCTCCTTGATCATAGGTGTCTGTAAATGGGGGCCCGCAAGATCAGCAGGCGAACTTCAGCGCACTCAATACTGGATAAAGCATCATATGCGCTGGTCCTGTTGGCTGGCATATCATTCATGTTGAGCAATGTAGCTCTAACGCCGACTCCGATAGGGATCATAAGCTCGAGAAGCATGGAGTCCCTGATGACCATAGGGGACGTGGTTTTTATCCAGCCAATAGCCATAGAAGACGTGAAGACAGGGCATATAGTGGCGTACGATTCCCCGCCAGATAGGACGATGATCCATAGGGTTGTCGAAATCAAGACATATCCTGGAAGGATTCTTCTACTCACAAAAGGGGACGCGAATGAAGAAGTTGACCAGGCTATCGGGTTTCCGCCAGTAACCGTGGAGAACCTGATTGGCAGGGTCTTTTGCTTGGACGGCGTACCCGTCAGGATACCCTTAGTTGGGTTGCTCATAGTTCAAGCGAGAAATTTCGCGATTTGGTTGACGCAGAACAAGATCTGGGCGTTCTGGGGTCCGCTAGTAGCGATAATATATGTTTTTGGCCCCTACCTCTCGCCTAGAGGTATGTCGCAGTTCAACTTTCGCAGATCCCTAAGATCTAGAATTCCTGTGAAGCAACTGCTCATCTACACTTTGATCGCGTTCGTGGGTATCTCAGCCTTCACATTCTACTTCAAGACAGAATCTTACACCTTGAGCATGAGGGTTGCATGTCTAGAGGAGACCAAGTCTACATACATCTCTTTCGGATCTATGACTTACGGGGATGAAAGAGAGAACACAATTGAAGTTACAGGCGCACCTTTGTTTCCAGTTAAGACTGTTGCGATGGTTCTGGGGAATGCCTCTAAGTTGGTGACTCCTATTCCAAGCACGATGGTCGTGGAACCCCAAGAATTCACAACACTGAACTTGTTCGCCAAGATCCCGCCAAGAGGAACGATCGAACCGGGCATTTACACGGCAACAGTCTACATATTCTCGGATACGCTACTGATTATCATGCCAGACTCACTGATATTCTCAGCCTTCTATGCGATGCCTGATCCGTGGGCAACACTCATAGTTCTAGATTTCCTGGCTGCATCTCTACTGGCATTCCTCATTGCCTTCCTAGCTGGGAGCATCAACACAACCTCGGCCCAGATGCTGTATACACTGGTCTGGCACGACAAGCTCGAGAAAGGATTCCCCGGCGATCTGAAGATGAAGATTCGCAACTTGAGATTAAAGCTGTCAAGGATAAACGAGAGGCTTTCAGGCAGGCTCTCAACGATTTCGTCAAATGTGAAGGGGTCCGCCGATCTGAAAAAGACCCTAAAGCTAGCCGTGCTAGCAGCAGCCCCATCTATTGTGCTGTTTCTTCTCCTAGATAACCTCCTCGTGCCTGTCATCAGCTTGGGAGCTGCGACGAGTCTTCTTCTGTGGAAGATGCATGTGAGGAAGAAGAGTGAACTAGCCGCTTCGGCTTTTCTTGCGAATCTGTTTCTTGCTTCTGCTTTCATTGTGAGAGGATGCATAATCCTTCTCTATACAGAGATCAACATGCTTTGGTGCTTGATCTCCGCGGGCTTCGTCGGTGATATATCGTATCTGACTACAATTCCAATCATGCTTGCTATCACGTTGGGTCTGGTTTCCAGTCTCGATTGGACCAGAGTTTGGTATGTTGAGCATCAGACGCTGAGCTGGCAGAAGCTAAGATCCAGTATAACCAAGATCGAAAAGACGATATCTATTCCATCCCTGGAAAAGTTTGAACGCCTCAAAAGGAGAAGGCTAACAATCAGCCCGAAAGCTGCTCTGAGCGGAGCGTCCATCGTCACGACAGGGACCGGCTATCGATCACCTGACCAGATGAGCCCGTTCCTCGTTTCCTCCACAGGAGTAAAGAGCAGATTCAGCGAAAGCTTTCGTCCCTTCATAAGCTTGATCGAAGCTATGAGGCGCGTTAGCGACTCTATCAAGGATTGGATGAGAAAGAAAGTCAATCAAATCCGTTGGTCCATCCGAATATGGTCGAACAGGTCGATCCTCTATCCCTATATAGAAGGTGGAATATGAGTTGAGTTTTCTTGGCAAGTTCAGAAGGAAGAAAGAACCGAGAGTCGTTGTCAGGAAGTCTATCGACAGAGATGAGAATGTTGTCTACGACTGGATAACAGGAGAGGAGATAGGCGAGTTAAGGAAGGCGATAACAAACAAGGAGAACGTCATCATAGCCTATGAGATAAAGTATCTTGCCGGCAACATTGTGCAACATCCAGCTGATCAGATCGAGGCCGCCGAAGACGCATACATCCTACTCCCGCTTTGGGTGAAGAACGGCAAGAGCTCATGTGCCAGACTGGTTGATTCTCAAAAACGGCTAGATGAATTGAGGAGGATGGTGGAGAAAAACGCAATATCGCTCGAGACATTCAATGAAATGGCAAAAGTAACATTCAACTTGGACCTCGTCAAGGATTCGGAGAGCTCAATCGTCGAAGTCGACACCCATCTGGATGAACTACTCAAGGAAAGAACCCGAATTGAGCAGGAGATCTATTCTCTGGATATTAAGAGGCGCGTCGGCCTGATCGGAAGAGTGGAATACGCTCAAGCTTCACTCGAGTTAACAGATGCCTACAAGCGAACTCTGGCGCATATAGAGGAGATCAGGGAGCTAAGAGATAGCCTCGTGAAGACTCTAACACGTATCAAGGAGATGGAAGAAGTCCCAGAAGAGGAGATCGAGAAGATAAAGAACAGAAGGTACGAGATAAAAATCACACTTTAAGGGAGGAGCATGTATGGAACAAGTTGAGAAAGAAGAAGTTGACGAAATACTGAACATCGACGTAAGGACCGCTTCATTAATTGAGGAGGAAACCGAAAGAGAGCTCAAGATCACAGTAGAGTTCACCTATCTAGAGGCGAATAGGACGGCCAAAGACTCAAGGTTCACCGCCGTACGCTACCCCATCAGCATCTACCTCGGAGAGGCGGTGGGAAGCAGGAAGGGCAGAGCAATAATTCCTTTCTCGATGGAGGCTAAGACAAATCCTGATATAGCCAACTTTCTACTCAAAGGAGACGCGCATATCCTGGGGAAACCGGAGGAGATAGAGTCCTGGATTGTCCCAAACGGTGAGAAGGCACCGAGGATATGGACCAGGATCTACCAGGAGACCGTGGCTATGCTGACGATCTTGGCGAAGTTCATCGACGTGCCTCCTCCTCCGCCTCCTAGCTCGAAGGAGTAAAAACATCGCATCAGACGGAAGGGGACACAGCCAGTGAATAGGTGCAAGTCTAGTCATATTTTGCATAATGAAATTATCTACCTGGTGTTGCTTGAGTTCCCAGCGGAGGACAAGAGTGATGAGAATCTAGCTTGGCTGCTGACTTCCAGGAGTGAGGTTGAAGAGTTCTGCAACGAGTACTGCTTCAAGGTGGGAGCCTTGCATATACTGCCGAAGCCCTACTTTCCGAT
>CAZBDB010000002.1:18767-27429 GCA_964490655.1 uncultured Candidatus Bathyarchaeia archaeon
AACGCGAGTTTACGATCTCATAGGTATATTGAACGAGAAGGTTTCTGAATTTAAGCTTCACAAATCTAAAGAGGTTGTGGTGACTGAGCTTTGAAGGCAAAGATAGACAAAAGTCTGGACAAGATCGAAGAGAATGTCTTAAGAAAGGCGTTGGAGGGTAGAGTTGTAGATCAGGGGAGCAAATACCTAGTTTCGATCGGCGGGAATAAGGTCAGAATTACGTTCAAGGATAAGGGAAAGGTAGATGGTAATCTCAAACTTGAGCACACTCAGAAATATCCTTTAGGCGAGGGATATCAGTGCCCAGATTTTCTGAAGAAGAATATACCTCCACCTCAAGAAGACTTCATCGACGATGGGACAAACATAGAAGAGAAAATTAGAAGGAGTCTATACTACTTTAAGCAGGTTGGTTCGGTCGGTCCAACCGGCGTTGGAAAGACCCATCTCGTCTATAGAATAGCCGCCGAAGATAAGCTTCCGATATTCGAAATCAATTGCGCTCTCCAAACCTCTGTTTATGAGCTCATCGGCAAGTATATCGGACTAGGTAGAGAGAATTGGGTTGATGGCACGATCATCATGTGGTGCAGGTACGGCGGGATACTGTACGTAGACGAGGCGAACATGATGAAACCCGACATACTTGCCAAGTTCCATCCGGTTATGGATCAGAGAGGCCACCTAGTACTAACCGAGAGAGAGAACGAGATAATTGACAGACATCCCTTGGGCTACATCATTCTTTCTTTCAACCCATACAGTGTCGAATACGCTGGAACCAAGCCCCTGAATGTCGCCTTCCGTAGAAGGGTGAACGCATGGGTGCGTTTCGATTACCTGAGCATCGGCTCCAGAATAAATGACAAAGAGGCTGAAGCATTAAAGCTTAGAAGCGGCCTGAAAGACGACAAATTAGCTTATAGGCTTGTTAAAGTGGCAGCCGAGCTTCGAAGGCTCTACGAATTAGGTGAGCTTCCTCTCTCGCCTTCCCTGGGGAACTTGATCAGTTGGGGGAGGCTGATTGAGGATGGAGTGCCCGTTGATGAAGCTGCCGTAGACACAATCATTAATACGACCTCTGATGATCCATCTATTCAAGCCACCGTTCAAAGAGTCGTCGAGTCCGTGCTCAATGAGGTCGAAGGTTTTTGAGTTTCTATGATACAGCATGGACAATCACGATGATGGTGAGCCGGAAGTCTTATGAAGATGTGAGACTTATTGTTGATGAAAGAGTCCCTTATCCTCACATTGATTACTTTGGGCGGCCGGTTAGCGATTATCTTCTTCACCTTTCGCTACCTGAGAGACTTGTCCCTGTTGATTTGAGAGAAAACAAGCTTGTTATGTGGAGAACTTTCAAAGCCTGTGCAGCACATGAGGCAGGACACGTATACCTGACTGACCCGATTATCTATGAGCAATGGAAGTACCAGAAGGATCGAAAAGTATCTAGTTTCGTGGCAAATCTCGTTGAGGATTTCAGGGTTGAACACTTTCTAGCTTCAAAATGGCCTGGCTTAGGAGCTGATCTAGCCTTAGCTAACGCCGTTGCATATCTACGTTTTCGTCCGTTGGATTCTTTTGATGATAGGCTAAAGAGGATGATGGTCGCCGCAGTCTGCAAGACTTTCGTGAATCGAGTCAAGGGAGACGTCACCGAGCACGAAGAGAAGACGTTAGAAAGAATCGAGAAAGCCCTCGAAAGAGTAAAATGGGTAAGCCAGCCCAATCTTATAATCTCCGTGGCAGACAAAATCTATAAGGAACTTTCAAGGTATGGCGTTTCAGATAATATCCGCACCTTACCTGTTGCGCCTCCAAGAGAAGGTAAGCCATCAGGCGAGTACCTAAGAAGTGCCTTCTTGGACCCAGATGAAGATGTCCAGACAGTTGTCGAGAATCAGATGAAGTATATGCAAGAGCAGGGAGGTATAAAGAAGGCTTTTAGTAAGGATGCTCTGTCCGAGGTGAATTATGTCTTCCATCGTGAAAACACTTTGAGAGAGAAGGAGAAGAAGATACTGGGTCTCTACCAAAAGGAGAAGTTTAATCTTGTAGGCATAAGCTTCCCACAAAACGACTACGCTGAATATCTGAGGCTCAAGAGAGGCATAATACCCATAGTGAGGAGAATTCTGAGTGTCATAGCTCAGATCAAGCCGGACTATGATGAAGAGCCACATCAACGGGCTGGACTTATCGACCTGAACGATGCAATTCAAGCCGTTGCTTCGGAGAGCCAGAGAAGCGATGTCTTCAAACAGCTACAGAGAAGTTCAGCCAGCACGGCTTGGGCTATACTAGTAGATAACAGTGAAAGCCTCTCAAGGCGCTCTGATGTTCTGAAACAAGTCTCCATATGCCTAGCCGAGGTGGCTCCCGGTTTGATGGCCCCGAATTCTTGGGCGCTATATACATTCAGTGACTCGCTCTCAATTGTGAAAGACTTTGAAGAGAAGTACAACAAAAGGGTTCAATACCGATTAGGCGGCTTAACGACGGGGGGCCCGACTTTTCTGCCTGACGCCTTGAAAGTGATCGCTCCCAGGCTCTCGCTTGTACCTCAAGTGTACAAGGTGATTCTTGTTGTGACAGATGGCCAACCTCACGGATATGAAGACATCCAAGAGGAGACTGAGAAGGCAGTTAAGAGTCTAGAGAAAAGGGGTTCGTCACTGATCGCGATAGGAATCAGAAGTAAGAAGGTTCAGAGATACTTCAGAAACTTCTGTTATGTCGATGATTTTGGGGACTTGGCGAAAAATTTCGTAGGGCTGTATTACGCCGTTTCGCAGTGGTCATACTAAGTAGCTTATTGGGATCTGATCAAATCTATGATTCACACAGGTTTGGCATCTAGACCATGATTTCATAACTTCTTTATTGTTGCTTCCGCAAGAGTAGCAAAAAGGATCCTGAGAAGGAATGAATAGACCAGAGATGTTCTTAGCGGAATGCCAGAAAATTCACGCTGAGATAGAACGTCTTAGGAATGTCATCTTAGAATCGATGAAGAGTCACAGAGAGACCCTCTCGGACATCGCTGACAGGCTAGATCAAGTCTTGCAGCGAACCAATCGTACCTGTGAGAACGATCAGCCCGTTGTTCTAGTGGATTGCAGAAGATGGTCGGACTTCAGTGAGATGAGTAAGGGAGCCTCTCTAGTTGCCTTTGAGACGGATATGTGGAATGTCTTTTCCATAAATTCTTCATGTAAAGAGTTCGTTTTCAGATACGCCGAGAAGCTCCCGTTGCCGTCGAATGATGGAGCACCTGCGGATTCGATTTTCCGCAAAGTTCCGGATCTGAATCCTCTGAGTCTGAAGCGTTGGCTTTCGGACGAACTTAACATTCCGGAGGACAAGATCATAGAGGGCAACTTCGCTGAATTTTCGCAACGCAGGAATGACGAAGTAGATGAAGAAAGACACGATACGATATTGGAATATTACAAAAGAATCTAGCATTGCGAGACGTGATCAGTTCGTTCTCGGCTGCAGTTTCTCTCCTCCAGACTTCATTCTCGGCAGCTAGATTGTCGTATAATACAGCAAGAATATGACGCTGTTCCCTCTGCGATTGGCTACATACTGATAGACAAGCACGGCGTGATTCTACGATCTTGGCAGCCAATCCAATAGATCGGAAGTGAGAAACCGACTTGTCTCGATGTGCACTATTAGAAGGAGTTGCCGCTGCAACTTGCTCAAAGACCTAGTTGAGGGTAATTAGCTTTCAGCCAGCAAATACCGACTCCTTGTTCATACCAAAGGTATGAACGTTTGCTTCTGAAGGCTTAAAATTTCACGTACAGAGAATTCTCAAAGGTTCAAGAGGGACAGGAAACTTGATTTCAAGGTTACTCAGTAACCCGACTATTGGTAAAACGATTTTTGGTGTTTTGAAGAGAAGGGTCTTCAAACCTTACAGCATAGGGGTTGAGGCGGCTCTTGAAAAACAAGAGCATATGCTGTCCCGCAAGTTTGGTAGGATGGAAGGAACCGTAATAGGAGGTAAGATCGGTGTCCGGCGACGGATGAAACTGGAGGAGCTGCCAGTAACCCACTATAGCCTTTACGAAGACTTCTTCAGGAATTGTCCTGCCAACGCTTTCATGTACCCCATTGATAAGTACGAAAGGGTGAGGACGAGCGGGATTAGCGGATCTGAAAAATGGTTTATGATCCCACGACTTTCCTTTGTCAAGTGCTTGAAGACTGGGTTGGCCACTCTCATGGCGATGTTCCACGATGGCGAAAAGATCACCTTCAACTATGGCGACATAATCTTTATCAATGTTGCCCCTCGGCCTTTCTCTGGGGGATATGTTCTTTCCAACCTGGAACCAGAAACATATGGAATCATCACACTTGTTCCGAACATCAACCTCAGATTTAAAGATAAGGTCACGTTTTTCGTGAGGAACCACAAGAAAGTTCATGGAGCTGTCATGCTTGCTTCAACACTAATCTCATGTGTCATGCACGAGATTGAAAGCCAAATAAAGCTTAAGGGACTTCTCACCCTCGATTCTCAGATAGCTGAGATGTACAGGGATGAAATAGAGGATTTTACGGGAATCCCGCCGAGAACGATTTACGCAACAACTGAAACTCTAAACTGCACCGTCCCATCGGTCCAGCATACATTGGGTTTCTTCTTCGATTGGAGAAGGGGAATCTTTGAGTTTCACCCTGTGGAAGAGGAAATGAATAGAGAAGTCACAAGCGAAAACTTAGTGCCTTTGAACGAAGTGAAAGTGGGCGAAGCCTACCGGCCAGTTTTCACATCACTTGAAGGGGAGATGACGAGATATGTCATCAACGATTCACTTCTGTGTGTGGCCAAGGGAGATGATATCCTTGGGACAGATTTCCCCGTTTTCAGGTTTCAGTCGAGGTTGGAGAAGAGCATTTCTCTTCAGAACTTCACTAGGATAAGCGAAGAAGAACTTCTGATGTCTCTTAAGCACAGTGACGTTCGATTCGTGGATTTCACCGCAAGGACTGAAGTTGAAGACGGTCTTGAGTGCCTCGCAATATACTTGGAGCACACCGGGAACATGTCCGTTGAGGAGATCAAGGAATACATCCACAATCACTTGTACGAGACTGACAAAGACTATCGCGACCTAGTCGACTTCTTTGATTATGTTCCTATTAGAATTCGCTTTGTGAAGAAAGGAGCTTTCTCCAAATACATGGAGCAAAAGGGTGCTTCTTGGGGAAAGGTCGAGAGAATCAATATGGAAGAAGAGGCGTTCAAGGAAACTATCGCTACCGGCTAGCCTAGTAGGGGAAACGTGGTGGAAGGACTTGAATTTGCGCCAGTCATTCTGAATGGAGCTGTAACTTTCACCATCGGGTCTCTGATAGTCTACTTGATCCATATAGGAAGGCTCAAGAAGAACCTCTTCTACTTTGCTTGGGCCTTCGGCTTCATGGCTTATGGGATCGAAATCATTCTTAGGGATCATATCGACGAGGTCTCCTTGGCCTTGGTGGGAGGAGTCATGTATTCGTTCCTAGCACTAGGAGCTTGGGGTCTGTCGAATCTATCACTCCGGAAAATTGTGTTGGCGGTTCCTGTAATAATAGTATCTGGCTTTCTCTATCTAACAGGAAGTTTCCCCATAGCCCTTATCCCTTTCCCCATGGCCCTCACCCTTTTCTATGGATTGATAAGCGTCGGAATAATATACAACAGGGCGATGTTTGGGAAGATTCTTGATAAACTTGTTCTAGGATGGTTTTTCCTACTCATGGTCAACATCTTCCTTTGGGAGCAGTGGATCATAGACATATTCGCAGTCTTCGCAAAGATCGTTCTTTTCCTCGGAATCTTGGATCAAGAGTTCATTTTGGTGGCTGAGAAAATTCGGATCGCAGCTCAAAGGTATCCAAGTATCAGTCCGGGAGTAAAAAAGGAGGGTGGTGTGAACCTGATCATTCCCACACCTGATTCATCAACGGGAAATGAGGTCAACTGGATGGAAGACAAAATTCAAGAAAACGTGAGAGAAGGTGTTGATACTTACGTATTCTCCTTCCAAGATTTGCCTTCGCACAGCGATCTTCGGAGAATGAGATGGATAAATCCTGAAAAGGTCTTTGTGCTGCTCTTCTCCTCCAGCTCGCTGAAAGCGAGGGAAGAGTTCACGGTCTTCAAGATGGATATAACAGAGATGGGAGCAACTCTGTTCGAGTTGATCAGGAAGTACTACAACGTTGAGGAAGGATGCGTGGTAATCTTTACCGATCTCTCAGTTCTCATTCACAGCTTCAATGTAGACGACGTCTTCAACATGCTACTGGAAAAGATGGGATCTTTGAGGGAAGCAGGCGTAACCCTATACGCCTTCTTCCATCCTGAAACGCACGGCGATCCCGCGATCGCCAACCTCTTCAAAAACATATCAGACTCGGTTCTCAAACTCTGACCCGTTCCGTATGGAAGACGGTGAAGCCTCTTTCATCTATTACGTACCGTCTAGGTTGTTCATCAAATTTTACACCCCGCATCTTTTCAACACGGATGGTCTTTACGAAGTTGAAGTTTTGGACGGTCTTGTCAAGTCTTACGACTCCGTCGGCCAGAAACTCTTCCATATGGAACTCCCCGTCAGAAGAAGAGATCTCCGATGTGGCAATAGATGTGCAGCCTATCTTCCTCAACTCGGTGAAGAGCTCAGATATCTTGTATCTTCTAGCAGGTTCCCTCTGCTCGTGGATAGCTATGCTGGTAAGTGGATCTACCACCACATATTCAGCGTCGATCGCTTCTACTGCTCCTACTACCTCTCTAATGAACGAGAGGGTTGGTCCCCTACTCTGTCTGTTTCTCAGCTCAGATCCAGCCATATAAGGCACGGTGTAGAAGTTCAGCAGCTTAAGCCTGTTACTTCTCTCCTTCTCCTTCAGATCCCAGCCAAACGCATCAACATTCTCCAAGATGAACGTCATAGGTTCTTCTAGAGTTACGTAAACCCCTGGTTCACCTCTCTCAGTAGCTGCCGCAAGGAATTGTAGGCAGAAGATTGTCTTTCCTGCTCCAGGGCCACCGCATAGCAGGATGACCCTGCGCTTGGGAAATCCTCCACCAAGCATCTCATCTAAGCCCTTGACGCCGGTGGAAACCCTTAACATTCAAGCAAGCCTCCTCTCATTCGAATGGTCTATCATGAAATTCTTAAATACGTCTTTCGGTTTCTCAGTCCAGACTCCAAGCCCACAAGTCTCTTAAGAGCACTCATGGTCCTGGCATTGTGTTGAATACATCCCGAAACTCCCAGCCTTCTGCAATCCCTGTCAAGTTTCATAACGAGTTCTAGGCCTCCTAGCAATATGTAGCTCGTCATTCACTCTTTCAGGGACTGGAGTATCTTTAGGAATTCATCGACGGAACGGTTTAGCTTAACCTTCATGTAGATCAAGGTCTCCTTGTCTCCAGGGGATGTCTCCACCTGAACTACTGCGCTGTTCCGTTTGGAGTCTCTACTAACCTTTGCAGCCTTCGCCAGGTCTTGGGACACCTTCTCCATTTTCTCGAGGATTCTGTCCATGCTCTTTTCGTGCTCAGATAGAACAGCGACGAGCAAATCCAAATAACTCGATCTCCCAGAATCAGGAGCTTTACTCATAGGAATATCCCGCCTGACTTTCTACGCTTCTTAAGCAAGGGCTTGGGGAGTCTAAAGTACACCTTCTTTCCTTTTCTGGACCTAACTAAGTACCCCATCCTCTCAAGCTGGTTAAGATGGAAGCTCTCTACACTTCTGGACCTATCCGTAACCTTTGACACCTCAAGAGCCGATGCTTCCTTGAGTTTTTCCATGGCGAACATCGTCAACCTGAGACTGTCTGGAAGCTTCAACAGGTAGACATTTGCAGTCTCTTTGTCTATCTCATTGATGTCCCTCTGAGTCCTGCCTTGCCTGTGTGCAGGTGCCAAATTGAGGAATCTCCTTGATTCCATCAGGTCTAGCAGCATCCCTTTCATGGAATCTATCTTGTTCTCAATCCGCCTTAGCCTTCTAGATGAATCATCACTCAACCTAACCATCAACCTCCTTAGAGATTAGATTTCGTCTAGGGACGGATTTTCCGGCCCGTGCCCCTCCTTAACCTTTTCTTTCAATAGAGTCATGTACCTTTTGATCTTCGATAGTGTGTTGCTCATGTCCTCATACTCCTTCCTCTTGACCCTCAACGCCTCATTGAGATTAGGCACGACAACGCTGAACAGGGTCATCAACTCTGATGGATGATAGTCCCTTAATAGGTATGACTTCACAAACCCATCTTTGAAGTGGTAGCTTATGATTCCCGAGTCGTTGATAAACGCTGCTTGAAGGTTATCTGCTTCCTTATCCTTGAAACTGAAGGATTCAGCTGGTATTGTCAACTCCAGTTCATACTTCTCCATAATGCCTGTGAAATAGTTGACTAGATCCTGCTTGAGTCCCTCGGTATGTGTTCTTAGCTCCTCGACCTGTAAGATCTCGTCATTCGTTTCCCTTATCATGTCTATGAATCTGTCATGACCGAGCTCGACGTCTCTGCCGTTCCTCGATTCTATTTCTTTCTTTTCAACGCTCTCCAATTTTCAACTCCTCCATCAATATGTGCTGGTGAACCATAGGTGAAGCGTCCCGCT
>CAZBDB010000002.1:27529-33261 GCA_964490655.1 uncultured Candidatus Bathyarchaeia archaeon
GTCGAGTCAGCCGAGAAGTTTAGAGAGATCAAGTTCACGCCGAAAGCCTGGTCATTCCTTACATGGAATGCATCAGTGTAGTTGATCCGATAACCCGGCCCCCACTTCCCTAAAGACATATTATACAGCCCCTGCTGTATCGTCGAGTTTCTCAGAAGTGGGTTGCCATCCGGCGATCGATCAGTCCCTGGGATCAACGCTATATCTGCACTCTTGGCATACACAACGTAGTAGCTATACTTCACGGGAGCCCTTGCGTACTGAGTTGCTTGGAAAAGGTATGTTAATAGGAAAGGCAACATCAACAGCATCATCTTCCTGCTCTTCTTTTTCATTCCCCTTTCCTTTCTAGGCTTGTCGAACAGTTAAACTGTTAAACTAACTAACAAGGACGTTATATAACTTTTATTAAACTATCTTCAGTAGAGAAAATCAATCACGAAGCAGAGCTTGAACACCCTTTTCCTCTTTCATCCTTGTTGATATCGTCAAAATGTTTCAGGAGTTTTGATCTGTCAATTTCTAGGAAGCTGGATTTGGCTAGCTAGCTAACTGTCTAAGCAGCATCGGGGGATAATTCAATCGAATCCCTCTATTGACCCAATGAACAAAATGGTGTGACATCTGGAATGGTCCTAGCCGCGACAAAGGAAACGTCAACAGTTAGTTTAAAATCTGGCGTGCGCTAATAAATGAAAGGTGGCATTCTTGATTAGGGAAAATGAGCTAGGTAAGCCGGTTGGCGGATTCTTTGAGAAGAACCTAACGGATACAGAAAGGGGCATCTACGTCGAGAAATGGAAGGTCTCAAGTGAAGAGCTTGGATTTGATGGTGAGTGGCGGATCGAGAAGCGTCGACTCTATGGAGGATTATCAGACTGCGTAGACATAATTGAGGTGGACAATGGACGATTGTCCTTCGTCGCTGTTCCGACCCGAGGGATGGGGATCTGGAAGGGCTGGTTAGAAGGTGTCCATCTAGGTTGGAATTCTCCGGTGAAAAGCCTCGTTCACCCGAGCTTCGTCAACCTAGAGTCTTGCGGTGGCTTAGGCTGGCTGGACGGCTTCAACGAGTGGATTGTCCGATGCGGCATCGCGAGCTTCGGGGCGCCAGGAACTGACAAGATAATCGACAACATGGGAAATGAAAAGACGGTGATGTTAACACTGCACGGGAAGATCGCCAATATCCCAGCAAATATCGTGAAGGCCAAGGTGGGACTAGAGTCACCATACGAGCTAGGCATAACTGGCAGAGTCTGTGAGAGGTCGATGTTCGGCTCGAATCTTCAAATGGACACGGAGATCACAACCACTCCGAAGGCTAACTCAATCAGGATGGCAGATACTGTGAAAAACCTCCGGTCTATGTCGGACGAGATGCAAATGTTGTATCACTGCAACTATGGTTCTCCCTTCCTGGAGGAAGGTTCACACCTCGTGGCACCTATAGAGAAGGTTGTCCCTCGTGATCCACGGGCTGCGGAGGGCATCAGAGAATTCGATGTCTTCGGACCGCCTCAAGTTGGCTTTGTCGAGCAGGTTTACTTCTTCAAGCTCATAGGCAATGAGAAGGGACGCACTTCTGTTATGTTAGCAAACAAAGATGAAACTAAGGCGATCTCTGTATCCTTCTCAGTCAAGCAGCTTCCATGCTTCACACTGTGGAAGAATACCAATTCCTTGGGAGAAGGCTACGTGGCGGGCCTTGAACCAGGCACCAGCTATCCGAACACTAGAGCTTTTGAGCGGACACAGGGCCGCGTAGTCAAGTTGAAACCAGGAGAAAACTATAGGTCCGAGATCAACTTGTCAGTCTATATCGGCAGAGACAAGGTGCAGAAGGCGAAGCAGAGGATCGATGAGATAGGGAACGGCATCGAACCCGAGGTACTCGACAGGCCTGTCAAGGAGTTTTCGCCTTAGCTAGCCAAATCTATTCTTCCATGGAATCTATCCAGTTCTCTCAGGAGTAACTCGAGGAATATCGAGGCTTCGATTGCCCCTATCAAGACCACTTGGAAAGACTAGGGAAACTTCAGAATAGAATATAAAGAACCTTCTCTCACTAATTAGAGGATCATTACGATTGATAAGATATAATACATTTAGGAGGTCGATGTAATTGTCATCATCGCAAACGTTTACAATAAAGTATGTTATGAGTGCGAGTTTTGAGGTTGACGGAGTCGTTGAAAAGCCGGATGTCATCGGAGCCATCTTCGGTCAGACTGAAGGCTTATTCGGCTCAGAGCTGGACCTGAGGAACCTGCAAAAGTCAGGCAGAATCGCGAGGATAAAGATCGAGCTGGAGTCCAAACAGGACAAGACGACTGGGAGAATCATAATCCCCACAAGCCTGGACCGAGTGTCAACTGCGATCATCGCGGCGAGTATCGAGGCCATAGATAGGATCGGGCCATGTTCAGCTATGGTCAATCTTGAGAAGATTCAGGATGTTCGACAGGCAAAAAGGAAAGCTATTGTCGAGAGAGCGAAGGAAATACTTCGCAAATGGAACATTGAAACTCTGCCAGACGCAGATGAAGTCTTTAGGGAGGTTTCGAAGACCCTGAGAGCTGCAAGAGTTATGAAATATGGACCCGAAAAACTAACGGCGGGTCCGGAGATAGGTTCTTCTAAGGAGATAGTGATAGTAGAGGGAAGGGCTGACGTCATAAACCTTCTGAGGAGTGGGATCCAAAACGTCATCGCACTTGAAGGTGCAAAGATCCCAGCAGCGATCATCAAGTTGACAAAAGAGAAGGAAGCCACCGCCTTCCTTGACGGAGATCGTGGTGGAGACCTGATCTTGAAGGAGCTGAAGCAAGTGGCTAAGGTCAAGTATGTCACCAGAGCTCCGAGAGGGAAGGAAGTTGAAGATCTAACTTCTAAGGAGATAGTAGAGGCACTTCAGCAAAAGATCCCCATCGATCAAGCCGGAGTGAAGACTAGGAAGAGGCGCAGGGTTCTCGTCGCAGATCAGATAGTAAAGGCGGCGGAGGAGCTAAGAGGAACCTTCGAGGCTATTCTGCTCAACAGTAGTATGGATCAGATTGCACGTCTTCCGGTCAACCAGTTAGCTGACAAGCTGAAGGACTTCAATGGAGTCGACACTGTTATCTTTGACGGCGTCATAACTCAGAGGATCGTTGACATAGCCAGCGAGAAAGACGTTAAATACTTGGTTGCAGCCAGAGCCTCGGACATAGTTAAGGAACCTCTAAATGTGCGCCTATTGACATTCGACAAGATATTGAGTTGAAACGTGAGCAGCCCCGTACACTGCCACGGGGAAAATGGCAGAGGAGTGAATAAATAGTGAACAGGGGAAACCGGAAGGTGACGGTTAGGATCCGCTTTTTCACAAGTCTGAGAGAGATAACGGGGAAAAGGGAAGAAGAAGTGAAGGTGAAGAGAGGAACAACGGTTGGGGAACTTCTGAAGACACTCGAAGAGAAATATGGAGAAGCCTTCAAGGACTATGTGAGGGACAGTAGAGGGAAGTTTCGACAGAACCTTCAATACTTGGTCAATGGAAAGAACGTAAAATTCATGCAAGAGTTGGAAACCGTTCTCAACTTGGACGATACGTTAGCTATCATCCCGCCAGTAGGCGGCGGTTAGTGAACGCAGATAATCTTGTCACACAGTTTCACCGACTGATGCTTTTAGATCCCCGGAATTGCAGCAATGCGCGCGCTAAGAGAAAAGGATGTTGCAGAAAGTAAGAACTCTCTCCTATGTGTTCATTGGTCTAATTGAACCGTGGATTTGCCACCGAACTCAACTCTCCCCTTTTCTGACTCAGGTGATTTCGAAGTTAGTCTCCTCTTCCCAGCAAAGCTAAGTGTCCCGCGCCGCTCTTGGTGTTCTTATTGCTCAGATGTTAGAATCAGAACGTGGTATTCTAAAGCGGTTTTGCCGCTCTAAATTCTTGTTTGGCAACCTGCAGCTAGCTAGCAAATGGACCGAGTAATGTCAGCCACTCTGCCTATACATATGGCCCCTAAGCTTCTGATAAGATAGAGAGTGGAAGAAGGGTCTGGAAAGAAAGAATCACCCAATAGGCCGCGCTGCACGAACTATCCGAAGGTCTCAGCTCTCAAGTAGGTTGGTAAGGCCTCGGTCACTCGGACGTCGACAGATTCGCCGAGAAGATTCTCTTCGCCTCTGATGACGACAGGCTTATAGGCATAGTTCCTCCCAATCAATGTATCTCGCTTGCCCTTCTCGTCGACCAGTATACTTCCCTCCCAACATAGCCAAAGCCTATTCCTATCATAAGATATTCTCTTCACGATGCTACTTAGACGACGGCTTCGATTCTTCACTTCAGTCGGAGATAGCTGCTCCATCACTGCGGCTGGTGTTCGCGGCCTCGGGAGGAACTTCGAGATGTTAACGATGTCGGGCTTGGCATCCTTGATCAGTCTGACCGTTCTGTTAAAGGCGTCCTCGGATTCTCCTGGGAAGCCGCAGATGATATCTGTGGAGAGAGTTATGCGAGGTATCTTAGCTCTGAAAGCGGAGACTATTCTCTTGAATTCTTCAGCAGAATAGAAGCGGTTCATTCGTTCCAATACATCGTCGTCGCCGCTTTGAACGGGTAAGTGAAGAAACTTGAAGACTTTGCTGTTCATAAACGCTTGTATTAGACGGTCTAGGATTCCCGAGACATGTTCTGGATTCATCATCCCGACCCTTATTATGAAATCTCCTTTGACCCTGCAACACTCCTCCAGTAGCTCGGCTAAGTCGGTTCCAACATCCAAACCGTAGGCGCCGTTATCCTGCGATGTGATCCAAAGCTCCTTTATTCCCTCTGAGACAGCCCTGCCTATTCTATCGACGATCAACTCTTTGGGGTAGGAGAACAATCTGCCTCTTGCGAACCTTACGCAGCAGAAGGAGCATGCCCCGGCACATCCCTCGGCAACCTGAACGATCTCGATGAATCTGTTGAGTCTAGCCTTGGGCTGTAGCAACTTAATTCTGGGCTTGTCAGAGAAGAAGAGTTTGTGTTTCAAACCGTCTTCAGCATCCTTCACAGCTTCGATGATCCTACTCGCGCTGTGAGAATCTATAGCGGCTGAGAATGAGGGGGCACTTCGATAGATCGCTTCCAGATTGATCTTGGGTAGGCAACCTGCAATGATTAACGGCTTGTCGAGGGAACTAAGGACCCTTAATCGCTCGAGTATCTTATCCTCGGTTGGCTTTTTCACGCCACAGGTGTTTACCAGAATCATACCTGCAGATTTTGCATCGTCGATGGTGCTGTACCCACCGCTGCTTAGTCTGGCGAGCATGATCTCAAGATCAAAAATATTCGCTGTACAACCGTAGTTCTCAACATATATCGTTCTCCTTTTGGGAACCTCATGACTGAGATCGTGTCTGTCTAGAATCAATCTTTCTGAAATCGCGTTGGAATGATTCCTCAAATTGCTGAGACACGCTCGCTGAATCTCTATTTATTAGTGAATGATTTGTCCTTGCGTCTCTTTCTCGGTCGTGTTGCATCAATTCTCATCATCGTTTCCTAAATAGTTTCTTACCTTTTCCGTCTCAGACATTTTCAAAGCAGGCCTCTTGCGAGCTTCGAAGGCTCTGACAACAAATTAGCCAGCCTCTGTCAGTATTGGTTTGAGAGCATTGTCAACTAGTAGTTTCCAGTGTCCCTCTGCCAGCTAGCTCCTGTAGTCGATTCCATTGGAGCTTTATCCTTA
>CAZBDB010000003.1:0-1307 GCA_964490655.1 uncultured Candidatus Bathyarchaeia archaeon
CATCGACAACAAGCACTCCTTTTTGTACTGGCAACTCATAATGGCCAGCCACATCTCTAGTTATGTTCAAGCCTGTTAATCCGAGCCATGGCCTCATAACAGCGCCGTGAGCTATCAGATCCTGTGAACAAGCTCTAGCAGCATTTACTGGCACCGCAAAACCTATGCCCTGAGCAAAAGGAATTATCGCAGTATTTATGGCAATTACTTTTCCCTCAGTATCAATGAGAGGCCCACCACTGTTACCTGGATTGATAGCCGCATCGGTTTGGACAAGATCTCTAAAGACTCCCTCTCTCGAACGGATAGTTCGGTTTATTGCACTGATCACGCCGCCAGTAACGGTCGGACCGCCCTCCAATCCAAAAGGATTACCAATAGCGAAGACCCTCTGCCCAACCCTCAGCTTATCAGAGTCCCCAAGCTCGATTGTCGTTAGGTTGTCTCCATCTATCTTTATCACGGCGGTATCCGAGCTCTTGCAGGTTCCCACAAGCTTCCCCTCAAACTGACGTCCATCAGTCAACGTCGCCACAACCCTTTCAGCCTTCTCTATGACATGGTTATTGGTCATAATATAGCCTCCTTCATCAAAGATGAAGCCCGACCCCATACCCTTCACCGGAACGACACGATAGAAAACATCATGAAGAACCCTCAAAGTGTTAATGTTGACAACGCTTCGGCTTGCTCTCTCAATCACTTTAACTAAGCTCTCTTCCTCCATCATTCTTCCCACCATCATAAAGCCATTTGATCTGCACATGAAAAATTCTTCGAGACACATTTAAGACTTACGAAAAAGAATCTCAACCAATATCTAGAATGCGAATCATATCAGACTAATGTTTCTAGCTCCCTCTTTATCCTCTGAAAATCCTCTTCTAAGGCGGATCTATATTCCGGGTTGTAAAGAGCTGCTGCAGGATGAAATGTAGGCATTATCCTCACCGGAAAGCCAAACAGTTTTTCCACGTAGATCCTCCCTCTGACCTCAGTTATCCCTTTGATCTTAACATCCACCTTCGACAGAACATACCTTGTTGAATGCCTTCCCAACGTCAATATGATTGACGGCTCTATTATCCGGATCTGCCTATCAAGGTATGGAGAGCAAGCCTCAACCTCATCCTTTCTCGGATCCCTATTGTTGGGAGGCCTGTGCTTGATTATGTTGCCTATATAGACATCTTCTCTCTTGAGGTCTATGCTGGAGAGCAGCTCGTCAAGTAGCTTGCCTGCTGCTCCGACGAAAGGTCGACCCTTGACATCCTCCCAATGGCCAGGAGCCTCTCCTATGAACATGA
>CAZBDB010000003.1:1407-31669 GCA_964490655.1 uncultured Candidatus Bathyarchaeia archaeon
TGAAGTTGCACAAGTCAAAACCTAGTTTAGACGTTCATAATTCGTTATCATAAGATTATTTCTTGCAGATTTATATGACGAAGGTCATCATAGCGAGCTCACTGATGTGGAATGCTAAGAGTTCAACATGAAGACTCCAAACTGATGGTCTACTTCCTGTACGATGATGAAGACCAAAGCGTACGGGTCGAAGAGGTCGAAGAGCTCAGTCTCTTCAGAATTGATCGGCACCTGAACCTCGGAGGATCAGTCTTCATAACGCACAGAAGAAAACCTCAATCCAGCATCAGCTCAAGAGATGAAGGCTCCAAGAAACGCAGAACGATCAAACTACTTGACAGATGCCTCTGAAGGGGGATTGGAATGTCTTCTCGATCAAGATTCCAGAAAAACAAGATAGATGTCCTAGACATGCTCATAAACATTCTTAAGAGCCACGAAGAGAACTTGTCAGAATTCGCTGACAGGCTAGACGTCTCCATCAACAACATATCATCATCCCATGGGAGAATCGCAAAGCTGAATCAGATCCTAGAGCAGGAGAACATCTCCGATATCGTCGACAAGCTCGATGTCTTCACCGACAACATCTCCTCCATCGTAAAGAACCTAAGGGAATTCACCACCAAGAATGGTCATCACCTCGCGATTGCAGACTGCAAAAGATGGTCAGAGTTCAAAGAGGCCAGCATGGGGGCTTCTCTTGTAGCATTCGAGGTTGACATGTGGAACGTCCTTTCCGTAACTTCCGTCGGCCAAAAGTTCATCTTCAGATATTCTGAGAAGCTGCCAGCATCTAGGAATGATGTAACAGCCGAAGATTCGATCTACGGAGAACTCTTAACTCCAGATACTCTGAGACTAAGGCGTTGGCTGTCCGAGGAGCTCAATATACCCGTGGAAAAGATCATAGAAGGCAACTTGCTCAAGACATTAGACAACACATCAGACAGGACGTTGTTCAATACTTAGGAAGGAAAAGGAATACTCGCCAAAGTTGCCAGATCTGCAAGTTGCTCGCGCAGCGGAATAAAAGAGAATGTGCTCTAATCACTTTTCAGGTCTTGAACATTAGACCAGGGAAAGAAACCTACTGCTCTTCTGATGCAGACGTTGTCTCAATGTCTTTTTCCTCATTTGCTTGGAATTTACCCTTCAACAACCATTTAGCTATCCTGGACCACGGAACAGATTTGACCTCCCATTTCTCCGCCGATGTGTTTATCTCTAGAATCTTCACTGATTCAGCTTCGATATCCTCATTTTGGGAGAATATCGCCCTCAGAGCCTCCACAGAGTCGCTTTCATCGTCATAGATCCGCTTCTCACTGCCCGCATCCAGCAGATAGAACATGTCCCCTTTCAGCTTCAGCTCCATTCCACTTCCATCCGATCGGCAAATCCTGCTAAAGCAGTTCCGATGTGGATCTAATGCCTTATGAAGGCTTGATCCTTAGTCCCGTCACATATTTTGGGATAGATATGATTCGGCAACTATCTGGTTTTTCCAAGAAAGAATGGATTATGCCCAATCTGATCTGGATGCAATGGGTCTTTTGCTCTCATTCCCAGCCTTATGCCGTTCTGCGAAGTCACGGGGAGTTGCTAAGTTGACTTGTGGATTCGTTCAATTTCTTTGCCTGGCAGAAACGGGACTCAAATCTATGCCGACACACGAGGAGACTTCTTTTCCCACACTACTTGTGCATATACCGGCGTTGTCTGCTAGGCAGATATTCAGGTTTGATCATTTGAATGTGATCACGTAGCCAGTATGAATCATGACGTTTGTCTCTTCTCAAGAGCAGACAGCCTAACTGCAATTCGCAGCCGTTCAGAATAATACTGAAACAAACTTCAATGTCTTCGTCACCTCTTAGAGTAGCACCTAAGGGCTGGATGTAAGGTTTGTTCTTGTCAACATCGACTGCAAAGGTAATCCTGTTCAGCTTTGGCGCCCTATCAGTTTCTGGACTCTTCATAATCAGCCTCATCTGAGGTGGAAATCATGTTCCGGTCTACATACAAGTTGTGAACTCTGAGTCTATCCTTCAGAATTACGCGAAAACAAGAATCTCGATGAGGCAAGCAAATCAGAGAATAGCCAATAATACAGGAACTCTAGATGTCGAACTAGTCAACTCACAGATAGTCCTCTGTCGTTCTCCAAGTCTGAATTGAGAAAAACGGACGATGGAGAGTTGGTGAACGGTTTCTTATAGGAGAAGGTCTAGTTGCAGAATCATCGGGATCACCCCTAGCCCTATCGGGATCGGTAGGCCGGCGATTGCATTCCTTGTCGTGCACGCTACCGTCAAGATGCAACCCGCCAAGATCAGGAGGGCGGAATAGATCGCCGTTGAAGCTCCAAAGTTGATCATTGAGTGTGAAGTCAACATCGAGTAGTAGAGTATGTCCCCAAGTCCGATCTCGTACTCTATTGTCGAGTATCTCACCTTGACGCTGATCCTCTCTTCGTATGGAAGATCAGTAATACTCTTAATCAACCCTGACTCTACAAATAGCGCATCGATTACACATAGAGATATCAGAATGAGTATCATCGAGAATACAGGTATCCCTACCCCTAGAAAGCACCCAGTTACAGACCCATAGATCAAGAAGAGCATATTCTTCATCTCTTCAGAGAAGACATTGGCAATAAGAAGGGCTATCGAGATCCCAATCAGAAAGATAAGCATATAGATCACCACGAACGAGAAAAGCGACCTCCACAGCTGCAGGATTCCCGTGCTCAGGACTCCAGCGAAGAAAAGGGTCAAAACTCCACCTGAGAATCCGAAGATCTTCTCAAGGAGAGAAACCCAGCCCTTGGCCAAGATGAAGCGACTGAGGAGCGCGTTGAGAAGGGCAACGCCTACGAAAAACGTCACATTTATGAAGACTTCCTTTATGCCATTCTCCTCTAGGAGAAAAGGGACTGTCACTGCTGGGGATACTTCGACAGAGACCGAGAGCTGCGAAATACCTAAGGCTATCAAGACGGCAACAAAAACAGGTAGCAAAAATGTTAAGTGTTTGAGCTTGAAGGAAAGATCCCGTGACACCTTATCTACCATTTGATACGTATAAACAAAGAGACAGATTTAAAGTTGATGCTGCTCTTTTCTTCCTTGTGAACGACGCAATCATTCACTAAGTGGCGCGTCCATGATGCTTTCCTCCTTATGCATTTGGATAAGCAGGCGCAATCGTCAGCAGCATCAGCTTCAAGAGAGGAGAGCACCGCGTTAGGATCGTGGAGACTGAGGGAAAGAAAGTCACTGCCACATTAAGCTTCTCTCGCTACTTGAAAAGCGTCAAGCTCGACGAAACAACCTTTCCTATCAATGGACGCAAAGTCATGTCTGTGAAGTTGAAGTCGTGGGATGTGGTAGATATGACGGTAGAGGTCTAAAGTTTCGTCATAGTAAAGTTTCTTACATGCTAAATTCTTATACCTATGAGTCTTATACATTTACAGAATGAGGAAACTTGATCGAAGGTGGCTCGCGTCTTACCTTTTTGCTTGTCCTTATCTTATTTGCTGATTTCTTGTCCGTGACCCAGGCTCAGTCCTATGAGGCGTATATCTACTGTTTATCCGACCTCGGTCCAGAAAAACTGCTCGAATATTTTGAAAATCGATCAGGCTGGGATGTTACTGTCTACGATCTAAACGACTCTTCCGCTTCGAAGAGGTTGGTGCAGATAGTGGAGATGCTCACAGCCTCGGGTATCGCGGTCATACCATCAGAGACATGTATCCAATGCCTAATGAAGTATTTGACGTGGGAGGATATTGTAGTAGGGATTTCATCGCCTCTCATCGGAGTTTTCCACAACGGAGAGCTCACTGCCATAACCACAGGCGTGACTGATCGTGAGACTCTAGAACAAGCGCTTTCGATTAACATTGAGGGGGTCGTCAAAGTCTTCACTTCCAATGGAGTAGACGATGTATATGGTGAAGGTATCAGGACTCAGATGGAAGGTTTTCTTCTTGGAAGCGAAGATGCCGCTGGGACTGAGGTGGGCGTCCTAAGTCTCGTCTCGCCGATTGTACTACTTGCTCTCGCAGACTCCGTGAATCCGTGCACCTTCGCGGTCTTCACCGCTCTGTTGCTAGTAGCCTTATATTCTCTCAACAAAAGAAAGGTAGCTGTCGCTGGATCTTCCTTTGTTCTAGCAATATTCATTGGATACTGTATTCTGGGATTAGGTCTATTCCAAGTCTTGGTAACAATCTCTAATATCGATAAGGTTTTTGCCGCGATAGGCTTAGCGATAGGATCCTACAGCATCATACGTGGCTTGAGACCTAAATTCAAATCTCCAGTTCCAAAAGTCTTCCGAAAGCTTATCGAGTTGCAGATAGACAGATCTTACGCAAGCCCCGTAGCATCCTTCATTTTGGGGCTTACTGCATCCTTCACCTTATTACCATGCAGTATTGGACCATACATGGTTGGTTTAGGACTTATATCCACCTTGAAAGAACCGGTTCAAGCCTACCTACTTTTGACCCTCTATAACGGCATATTTGTTTCACCACTCATTATGATCTTGGTCGCTGTTCTCGTATCTAGCAGTCTATCCCGCAGGGTTAAGGCTTTCAGAAGTAAGAATCTGGGAATTATGGAAATACTAAGTGGTGCTCTTCTGACCGTAATATGCACATATCTTCTTCTATTCTGAGAATGCGGATTGGGTTCTATCTGTATCTCTGGTTTTTTGGCTTGAACAAAAATGATTTGTGTGACTTGTGTTCCGAAATCAAGGGTAAGGTGTAATTCTAGACGCTGAATATCAGCGTATTCCGTCTTGCCTAATTCATGACAAAGCTTAAATAAAGCCAGCTCAAAGAAGAAGTCTGGTGGTAAAAGGTTGAAAGATGGAAGAAGACAGCGAAGACTGCTGATTACGTTGATGGCTTTGCTTCTGTTGACGATCATTGCCTCCAATTACTCTATCGTGGGAGCGCAGGAAGAGGAGATGCCTAGAGAGAACACAGTGATAATCCCATTCAGTTCCTACAACCCGAATTGGGACCTATTCAATCCATTCATACCTGTATGGTGGGCATACGACACCGGTGCACAGCAGGTCATGTACGAGAATATGTTCTATTTGCTTTCATCTAACGGAACGGTGGCGCCTTGGCTTGCAACAGGCTGGGAGTGGGTCGACGACGAGTATAAACACTTCAGACTTCACATTAGGGAAGGCGTACATTGGAGCGATGGAGAGCCTTTCACGTCTGCGGATGTACTTTTCACGTACAACGACATACTTCTAAAATATGGTGCGGCTGTTGCCGGGGGCGTATGGGCGCAAGAGTGGATAGAAGAGGTTACAGCTTCAGATGACTATACCGTAGATCTCAAAATGAAAAAGCCATATCCGAGGCTGCTGTGGCATTTCTGCACTACGATCATTGGGGCTCAATGGTATGCGCCAAAACACTTATGGGAAGCAGAAGACCCGACAGAGTTCAGGTTTACAGAACCAATAGGGACGGGCCCCTACATATTGATAACTAATGAGGCGGAGCTGAAGGTTTGGGAGAAAGATCCAAACTGGTGGGGCACAGAGGTCTTGGGCTATGAACCAGTGCCAGACTACATAGTCTGGAAATATATGCCGACAAAAGAAGTTGTTATGATGTCATTGGTAAACAACGAGATAGATGTGGCAGGAGGAATGACTGGTCCAGACATGGACATGATTACAGGTCTCAACCCGAACATAACGTCTTGGCGGACAGAAGCTCCCTACTTCTGGTACGATCCTTGCCCACGTACTACCTACGTAAACTGCCTGAAATATCCATGGAACAACGCACGTGTCAGAAAAGCGGTTGCCCTCTTCTTGAACAGGACAGTAATTCAGGACGCTTCGGAGCCCGGAGTACCCGAACTTCAATGGGCTTGGTCTCCATATCCAGGCCTCATGACATTCGTTGACCAGAGCATCATAAACCAGTATGGCGATCCCTTTGAGACCAACCCACAGAAGGGTCGTCAAATTCTAGAGGATGAGCTTGGGTGGACGAGGGACTACGTAGACGAAGAGCGTTGGGTGTACCTAACAGAGAACGGTACCCGCATGGAAGGCTACACAATATACGATACCGCTATAGGTAGAGCTCAGGCGATGCAAGGACAGCTTGAGGAAAACGGAATATGGTGTACGATCAGATCGGTAACGCATAGCCCCTCCTACTTCGCTCAATGGAGAGGAGGTTTGTTCGATATACTAGGTGGCTGGGAATGCGGCTCGTTCGCGGATCCATTGGACACATACTACAACTTCCATGCAAAACACTGCATAAACTGGACTTTGTACAAGGAAACAGGTGAAGTAGAATGGATCGCGCCGATAGGAGAGCCAACCGATTCACATCATCACAACTCTATGCGTTGGATCAACTTTGAATTTAGCGAGCTGGTGGATGAACTTGAAACCGTCCCATCGGACTCTACGAGAGGAAAAGAGATCCTCAAAGAGTTGCAGAGAATATACATAGAGGAAGTACCGACTCTACCTACATACCAAGGCGGCTCCCTGATATCATTCAATCATATGTACTGGACAAACTGGCCAAGCGAAGAGAACCCATATACCGGTCCCGACATGCATTGGGGATACACAAAGTTCATGTTCATTGCCAAGGGAGACTACGGAATCCAAGCTGTGGAACGAGAGGAACCAGAACCCGGACCCGGACCAACTGGCGTACCCATGGAAATAACGATTGCCGCAGTGGTCGTAGGCGTAGTGGTCGCCGCTGGAATAACTGCTGTCGTACTTAGGCGCCCACGAGCTTAAGAAGTGTTCTAGATGAAATCCAAAAACCCCACCTTTTTTTTAAAGAAAATCTTGGGAAGTTACATAACGAGAAGATTGGTTGAATATGCTATAACACTTTACATTGTAGTTACCATAAATTTTTTCTTGCCGAGAATGATGCCCGGTGACCCGTTTGCAAGTTACATAGCTAACCTAGCTTCTCAAGGGTACATTCTTAAAGGCACCAAACAGATTATAGAATTCTACAAAGCTAAATTCGGTTTGAGTGGAAGTCTGTTTGATCAATATATCGCCTATCTCAGGCAGTTGTCACAAGGAGATCTAGGAATTTCACTATCATCTTTCCCAAAAACTGTTCAAGAGCTCATAGCAGGAGCACTGCCGTGGACTATAGGCCTCTTGACCGCAGCTCTGATAGTAAGCTGGGTAGTTGGGAACCTTATCGGAGTCTTCCTCGGGTGGAGTAAGAAGGGAAAAGTAAACTCTATGTTAACATACATCATGCTTTTCATCAACCAAGTTCCCTTCTATATACTTGCCATAATTCTGATGTACCTTTTCGCGTTTCTTGTGCCCATATTTCCACTGGGAGGAGCATACAAGTACTCCATAGCGAAAGGGCTCAGCCTAAACTACATCATGAGTGTTATTTACCACTCGATTCTGCCAGCAATTTCTTTGATAATGGTTTCACTTGGCGGATGGATGATAACCATGAGATCCAACGTGGTTAACATTCTAGGGGAGGATTTCCTTTTGCTAGCGAAGGCCAAAGGCCTAAGGAAAGATACCATCCGAAACAAGTACGTTTTCAGGAATGCCCTCCTGCCGCAGATTACAGGTCTTGCTATATCACTCGGCACAATCCTCAGCGGCTCTCTGCTAGTTGAGATAATATATGGATATCCCGGTATCGGTCTCCTTTTGTCTTGGGCAACCATCAACCTAGACTATAATCTTATGATGGGAATTTTCGTCATGAGCATGTTTGTAACGCTGACGGCTAGTCTCCTAATCGATCTTATATACCCATTGCTTGACCCAAGAATCCGCTACGGAGGCAAGTAAACACCTTGAAACGGACAGCGAACCTCTTGTCTCATTTATCGCGCCTGAAGAACTTGGCGGGATTGTTCACATCTAAGAAATTCGCCTTTGGCTTCTCTCTCGTCGTTGCTCTTGTCGCAATAGGGTTCTCCGCGCCCTTTTTGACGGACCGTGATCCCATCGCTGTTATGAAGGAACCGATGGATCAACCTCCGTCGAATAAATACCCTTTAGGGACAGACACCTTGGGCAGAGACATATTTGCACAGCTTGTATACGGCCTTCAGTCGTCTTTCATCATCGGATTTGTGGCTGGAACAGAAGGAATGATCTTCGGTATTTTCCTAGGTCTAATGGCGGGGCTCAGACCAGGCATACTCGACACAGTGCTAACACGTTTTATAGACGTTTTCCTAGTCATGCCCGTACTGCCTTTGCTAGTGATTATTGCAAGCATGCTGCCTTACACCTCAATTCTTCTATTGGGCGCCGTCATAGGGATCTTTAGTTGGCCTTGGACAGCACGCTCAATTAGATCTCAAGTACTAAGCCTTAGAGAAAGAGAGTTTGTAAGCCTAGCAAGGCTTTCTGGTTCGAACGACCTAGAAATCGTGTTCAAGGAAATATTGCCCAACATGCTATCTTACATAGGTGCACTATTCGCTAGCGCCGTTGCGGGAGGTATGATAGGGGAAGCCGGCATCTCTCTACTGGGTGTAGGACCTCAAGACGTCAGCACGCTGGGCATGATACTCTATTGGGCTCAATCAAGAGGCGCAACCGTTAGAGGCATGTGGTGGTGGTGGTTCCCTCCAGCTCTTTGCTTCATCTTGGTCTTCATAGGACTTCAATCCATAAACATGGGATTAGATGAGATTTACAATCCGAGGTTAAGGAAGTGACGCCGCAGCCCCTGATCAGCATTGACGGCCTAAGAGCCTATTACAGGATCGGAGGAGTAGACACCAAAGCCGTAGACGATGTCTCCTTCTCAGTTGAAGAGAACGAAATCCTTGGAATCGTGGGAGAGTCAGGATGCGGGAAGTCAACGTTGGCCAGAGCCATCTTGAACCTTGTTGAGCCACCGTGCTACATAGTAGACGGAAAGATCATGTACGGGGGCAATGATCTATTAAGCCTCGACGAAGAACGCCTCAGAAAAATCAGATGGGAGCATCTAGCGTATATTCCGCAAAGCTCCATGTACGCACTGAATCCAACAATGAGAGTCCAAGATCAAATAACAGATGCCATTAAAGCGCATTCGGGAAAAAGCTCAAGAGAACGCGGGAGGAATGTTCAAGGGGTTCAGGAGCTACTGGATATAGTCGGCCTACCTCGCAGAGTCGCTAGGATGTATCCACATGAACTCAGTGGCGGAATGCGACAGAGAGTATGTATAGCGATGGCAATCGCCCTAAGACCTAGAGTTCTTATCGCTGATGAACCTACCACTGCCCTTGATGTAGTCGTGCAGAAAGGAGTACTGCAGGCCTTGACAAGTGTGCAAAAAATGTTCGAAAACTCTATTGTACTGATATCCCACAACATTGCTGTTCAAGCAGAGGTGACCGATCGACTCGCCGTCATGTACGCTGGCAGAATCGTAGAAGTGGGAGACGTAAACGATCTGTTCGAGCAGCCTCTCCACCCATACACGCAAGGATTAATGGCCTCCGTGCCAAGCATTGAAGAGAAGGAGATAAGTGGAATTGCAGGGCTACCACCTGACCTCACGAACCCTCCTCCCGGCTGTAGGTTCCATCTGAGATGCCCCATGGCAAAAAAGGAATGCATGGTGGTAGAACCGGAGCTACGCGAAATTGAGCCCGGACACTTTGTGGCATGCATTCTGTATTCTTCGAAGTAAGTGGTCGAAATGGCTAGTTCAGAACTGCCCTTGCTAGAGGTGGCAAATCTAACAAAAGTGTTCTCTACCGGAGGCGTTTTTAGAAAAGGGGTATTGAAAGCTGTTGACGATGTCAACTTCAATCTTTCTGCGGAAGAACCCAAGATTGCGTGTCTAGCAGGTGAGAGTGGAAGCGGCAAGACCACAATAGCCAGAATAGTCCTCGACCTAATCAAACCCACCTTTGGAGAAATAAAGTACAAAGGGAAAGACATACACAAAATGAATAGAGGGGAGTATGGAACCTACAGAAGAGAAGTGCAGGCGGTTTTCCAAGACCCCTTCGGGGCATACAATCCCTTTTACAGAGTAAGCCATATACTCAAGGTACCGATTAAGAAATTCAATCTAGCCTCATCTCAGGGTGACTCCACTAAGAAGATTGATGAGGCGTTCAGGATGGTGGGCTTGACTTCAGAAGAGGTTCTTGAGAAGTATCCTCATGAACTAAGTGGTGGCCAAAGACAAAGAGTCATGCTAGCCCGAATCTTCCTTATGAGACCTACAATCATCGTTGCAGACGAGCCAGTCTCTATGATCGACACTTCACTAAGAGCTGAGATCCTCAACATAATCTTGGATTTCAAAAAGAGATACGGCGTTTCCCTCCTTTACATAACCCATGACCTTGCAGTTGCGAACTACCTATGTGAGGAAATAATGATACTCTATCTTGGGGAAATCGTGGAAAAGGGCCGAACCGACGTTGTAATAAAGACGCCCCGTCACCCATATACTCAGCTCCTTATTAGCGCTATTCCTATACCCAATCCAAAAAGCAGATGGACCGAAGAGACAAAGCTCGACGCCGCAGATACGGAATACATAACCTCCTACGGCTTAGCCAAGTATCCCGGCTGCAAGTTCTACGACAGATGTCCCCACGCAATGGACATCTGCAAAGGAACAAGTCCCCAAGTGATCGACGTAGGGTCAGGTCATCAGGTAGCTTGCCATTTGTATTCGGAGAAGGAAAAATAAATCAGTAGCATGCGCGTTGATCGAGATCTTCGTCAGGATATTTTGCCTAGCGCAATATATCCTGGTTCTAATGTTGATCTTGTCTTGACACATCGTTCTCCAGCCCACCAGTAGTCTTCCCGCTTTGTGCTATCTGAGACGGAGTTGTCTATCCAAGCTCTGATGCCGTCGCTGTTCGAGGGGAATCGGCTTTTGTCGTTCGCAATTTGCTTTCGCCACTTCTAAAGAGCGCTATGATTGCCCGAGGTGCTCTGCGGAATCTCACCTAGCTAGCTGCGCACATCACAAGAAGACAACGTTCAGCCCTAAATTCGGAAAGACTTAAGAATGCGTGCAAACTACGGACATCACCAGTTAGGGCTTATCGGCAAATCATCTTGCCTAGAGGAGGAAGTTGAAATGTACGACAGAGCGCTCAGCGCCTTCTACCTAGAAGAAACGGACAGAATTCCTTTCTTCAACGTAACGTCGCCCGTCTTCACTAGATTCGGTCGAAGAATATCGGGCGTCGATCCCTTTAAGAACTGTCTGAAAGCGACATCTGAGTATCTGAAGAGGACAGACATCGATTTTACATTCCAATGCGGAATAAGCGAGATCGATGAGAAAACTAAGAAGATTCATGAGAGAGCCAAGACTGAGGGAACTGTCTATGCAGATTATGATGGGCCTCTCAAGGACAAATGGAGAGGGTTAAAGGTTGCCTATACTTGGCTTGACTCTGTGAACGAGATATCACGCTGGATCGCTGAAAGACCGTTCAAGACGCTTGATGAGCTAGAGAGTTTCCTGGAAGACTATGATCCTTGTGCAAGATTGGATGAAGTAGGGCCAGACGGCGTTTATGAGTACGCGCCGAATTGGCACGAACTGCAGGAGTCAGTCAGAGAATCGACCCTAGTGCCCGGATTCTACTATTTCAAGTTATGGCAATCTTTCCTTGTAGACATCGGCTGGACTCTCCTAGTGAGGTTGATATATCAGCGTCCAAAAACATTCGCGAAATTCCTGGAAAGATATCTTGAATACTCGTTGAAGATTACGGAGGCCTTTGCGACAATGACAGACATAGAGGTCTTTGTCAGCCATGACGATATAGCTACTGCTAACGGAGTTATGATGTCGCCAAAATGGCTGAGAGACAACATAATCTCCAAGTACCAGAGAGTCTGGGCCCCCCTTAAGAGGAAGGGAGTCAAGGTGGTGTTCGTCTCAGACGGTGATTACACTGACGTGCTGGACGAGATTTCGAAGTACGCCGACGGTTTCTGGTTTGACAATAGCAATCCATGTCAGAAAATGGATTTCAAGAATGTGGTTAGAAAATATGGAGACAGCAAAGTGATAATGTCCGCCAGCGACACTATCGACTGGGCTCACTCCGCAAAATCCAAGGGCGGAATCGACAGAGCCATTCGACAATGCGTATCGGAAGCAGGGCATTGTCCGGGCTATTTTCTGCCTTTCGGCGGAGGAGGGGACGACGACGTTACGGTTTCACTGTCAGAATTCTATTGGAAAACTGCTCTCAAGTACTGCAGAAGGAAAAAACACGGAGGCGATTTGGGTGAAGAATGAAGATGATATCCTGAACAGGCTTAGGGACGCCGTTGTCAATCTAGATGTCGAATCCGCCAAGAAGGCTTGCCAGCATACCTTGGCGGCCAGGATGCCCCCATACAAAGCAATGATGGAAGGTCTTTCAAAGGGAATGCAGATAGTTGGTGACAAATACCGGTCAAAGGAGTTCTTTCTGGGAGAACTCATTATGGCGGGGGAAGTCATGAAGGAGGGAATGGAGATACTGGAACCCCACATGGGACTGCCCAACAAAGGCGTCAACTCAGAACACGTTAGGGCGAGAGTGGTGATAGGTAGCGTACAAGGTGACCTTCATGACATTGGAAAAAACATAGTCATAACGCTTCTGAGAGCTGCGGGATTTCAGGTGTACGATCTGGGAGTTGATGTTTCAGTCAGGGAGTTTGTGGAAACAGTTAGATCAGTCAGGCCAGACATACTGGCGATGTCCGCTCTACTGAGCGTCACCATGCCTCAAATGAAGAAAGTAATTGACGATCTTGAGAGAGAAGGCTTGAGAGACGGAGTCAAGATAATCTTGGGGGGCGCACCCATCTCACAAGAATATGCCGACGAAATCGGTGCTGACGCAGGGACAAAAAACGCGGTAGAAGGAGTTGATATCTGTAAAAGATTTATCTCTTCGTCTTGACAATCTGCAAGATATACATATCTGAACCAGATTTGACCGTTGTTGGTAGGAGTCGATCGTATGATCAGGATTGGGTTGGTTGGTTGTGGTGGAATTGCCCGGGGCGGCCCAAAGGGAATGGACCTTAACAGAAGGTCGGGACACTTTGGGGGCTACAGAGAACTGAAAACAAGGAATATGGGAGACTTCTCCATCTCTGCAGTTTGTGATGTCATCAAGGAGAATGCCAAGTCTCTTGCTAAAGACATTGAATGGTTCCAGAAAGATAGGCCGATAGTTTATTCAGACTTGGGAGAGATGCTTTCTGACAACGTTGTGGATGCAGTAGATGTCTGCACTCCGGTCTTTCTTCACCATCAGATGGCGATACGTTGCGCGGAAGCCGGCGTTCACGCTACAGTTGAGAAACCGTTTGGGATAACCGTGAAAGCCATTCACAAGATGATAGAAGCCGCCGAGAAGAACGGAACAATACTAGGTCTCTCAGAGAACCTTAGACGCTTCGAGAACATTAGGGCTACAAGATGGCTGATTGACGAAGGGTACTTGGGCGACCTGAGAATACTCTTAGGAGGAGGATTTGGATTCCCCAACTGGAAAGGAGACGAGATAATTGTGGGTACACCTTGGCGACACAGCAAATTGAAAGCCGGTGCGGGAGGGGTGATAGATTTCGGTTCTCACTCAGCGGATACATGGAGATATTTGATGGGCGAGGTCGAGGAGATCGTCGGATCGATGAAGAGATTCGAAAACTTCAGAGTTGAGCGGGACGAGCAGAAAAGAATTGTCAGAAAAGTCGAAAACACAGTCGAAGATCTGGCACTTGCGATCATGAAGTTTGAAAATGGGGCGCTGGGTCAGCATTACACTGGCTTTGGGGCGCCAGGAGAGGCCGGGGGACACGAACAATGGGTCTATGGTTCCAAAGGGTGTATAAAAGGCGATGTCATGATTCTTAATGATCGTACGAAAACCAATGTTGTGGACTTCTTCAAGGAGAAAGCGGACGAAGAACGCAAGGAGAAATGGTTTCCCGAGGGCGTCACAGATTCGTTCGCTCTGGAATTATATGATTTCGTAGGTGCGGTGACAGACCAGAGAAGACCAGAAAGCGATGGCTATGACGGGCTGAAGTCCATAGCAATATGCTACTCAATCGTCGAATCCGCTTTGGTCAACCATCCTGTAAAGGTAAGAGATGTAGAAGCTGGAAGAATCGACGCTTACCAGAAGGAAATCAACGAATACTACGACCTAACGTAAGCTAGCCAGCTGGTGTTGCCTTCGAAGTTGCCTTCAGCATCTTTTCCTAAGCCCATTTGGCTCGGAACAGGTTTTCGTATCTTTCTACTTGAAGGAAGACATGACCTCGTCGGCGAACAGATTCATCCCATCTAGGGATGGGAGGTCGAGGAAGTAGAACATGAAGCGAGAAACCCCGAGCCCCACGTATTCCTCAATCGTGTTTATGCATTCGTCTGCGTTTCCCGTCAGAGAGTTTTCTCTGAATTCTTCGACGGAAAGATCGGACTTCTGAGGATTAGGATCAATGGCTTGCTGGACGACTCTTCTTAACTGATTCTCATTAGACATTATCAATATGGGTCTCAATAGACTTCTCTATGCTGTCGAAGTTCCTCCTGACATCAGAGCAGTAGCTTCTCAAGATTTCCAGCTTTTGCTCAAATGTTTCCTTGCTAGCTAGCTCGTCGACCCAGACCCCGTCGTAGCCTAGTTTCTCGCCCTCCTTGGCAACTCGGTTTACCAAGTCAATATCGACTGTGTCATAACAGGGCAACTGGTTCCATGTGGAACCTGCCCCGGCAAAGGCAGGGGTGCAGAAGTCGAAACTGATCTTACTCAGATCTTCACCACGTCCCTTCGAGTATCTTCTTCAGATGCTCTTTAGCTTGCCTCAAGTATCTCTCTGGCTTGTCGGTTCCTTCCACTTCTATAGAGAGAACGTGATCGTATCCAACTTGCTTCAAAGCGGAGACCAATTCTTCATAGTCTACGACACCGGTGCCAGCAGGAAGATTGCCGCGGCTCATTCCATCATTATCTTTGATGTGCGTATGGAAAATCCTGTCTTTCAGCTTGTAGACTGCCATAGTCACGTATTGATTTTGCGCCATTAGGTGGCTCGTATCAAGGTTGAAACCAAGTCTTTTCGATCCGACATCTTCAATGAGTTTCAGGAAACTGTCCGCTGTGCAACACAACGTATGCGGGAAGGCCTCAATTGCCACCCGAAGATCCCTTTCTTCAGCCATTCTCACACATTCTTTCATCGATTCAACGTAAGTCTTCCAATCATTCTCCCACGAATAATCTTGCGGAAGATGAAGCGTAAACTTAAGTTCTCTAGACCTATTTGGTAATACAGTTCCGGCTGGCCATGGCGCAATCGTATTAATGATCTTAGTTCCTAGTCCCGCAGCGACATCACAACCTTTCTCGAAATCGGCTAGCACCCTATCTCTCACCTTTTCATCAGGATGGTTCATCTCCTGAGTAAAGGACACAAACTCTGTCAACTCCAATCCACATGACCGAATCATCTCCCTCAAATTTCTGACTCGTTTTGGAGTGTAATAATCGCGCAGAGTTTCTCGATTTCCAATCAGTTCTATTCCCTCGAAGCCCAGAGCAGCAACTTTCCTGATTGGTTCCTCGAATCCCCCAAATTCCGAAGGAGGGGGAGCCTGCCAAGCCCAACCAACACAACCAATCTTCAACATTGCGTACCTCGAACGTAGCTCAATCGTATTGTATTTAACTCTTTTGAGCAGTTTCTGAGCAATGAGCAATCTAATAAAAGAAGATGCGAAAGGTCTACGAAGCTGCAGAAGTACCCTCAGCCTCGGTAAATCTATGCTTTTCTATGACATTCGGAGAACATTAGCGTTGTTGCGTAGGGGTCAAAGAAGGACTTTTCTGCAGATTATTAAAAGCTTATGTTGAATGTGGTATAGCCAGCGCTGAGTTTGTCTTCGAAGGTGACATAGGTTGCTTCCCCGATTCTTCTGATGTCACAACGTATAATCGTCTCCGTATCTTTGGTTGTTTTGCACTTTGTCGCATTGTCTTGAATCAGGATTCTGAAGTCCGCAAGCCCGCTGTACGTTGTCTCTATCGTCAGTTCCGTCGTATTGGCTGAATCGTCCACGTCAACGATCATATCAAGGCTGTGCATCCCCAGTTGGCAGCTTATATTCCCCGAGTGCTTCAGCGATGGATGTATACAGATCTTCCCGTCTGGGTAGTCCGCGTCGAGGCCGAAGAGACCCTCTACCAAAGCGCGTTGATAAGGTGCAGCCGTGAAGCAGTATCGAAAGGCTCCCTTGCCAGATCCGAATCCGTCATCCTCGTAGAACTCATAGAAGCCTCCATCCCTCACTGCGACCTCGGCTTGCCTTTTCAGAACATCTAATGCCGAGTCTGGATAGCCTAGTCGAAAGAGGGCGATTGCGTACCAACTTGCAAAGGATGGCCAGACATCGCCGTTCCAGTATCTTCCCCCGTCAAAGATTCTGTTGTGCCATCCATCTGGATAGGGTGGCTCGACTGACTGTCCGTTGAGTTTCAATCCTGACTCAGTCTTCTGTATCTCCTCTGTCAAAGCCCCAATCTCCTCCATGCTGTCGGGAATCTCGAAATATAGTAGCATCATGTTGCCTGCAACGAAGAAGCGGTCGTCGCTAGTTACTCCGTACGCTGGCGACTCCTTATTCGTCGTTGGGCTGCAGAACATCTTTATCTCGTAACGGTTGTGCTCACTGTTCCATAGGTGAGCGTTGATTCCATTCCTCACTTTTTTTGCTGCCGCATGGTACTTAGCCGCGTCAGTCCCGTTTCCTAGGGCCTCTGCCATCTCGCTGAAACGCTTGAACATCCTGTAACACACAGCATTCACGCCTATCAATGCGCAGCACTTGGGAACCGCGTAGTCTATGCATACGTCCCCTATGCCGTATGTAGACCGGAAAAGTCCAGTGGTCTCGTCGATGTTCTTCAGCCTGTACTCCATGTAGTCACGCATCGTCTCGTAGTATTCACTTATGTAAGATGTGACGTTGAAGAACTTCCAGTACTGATACATCGCGTCGATCAAGAAGGCGCCAGACCCGACCTCATCCCTATGATTTCTCCTCGGAACGTAAGCAAGATCAAACATGCCACCGTAATCTATCTCGTACTCTCCCATTTCGCCATGATCCTTTCGGAAGTACTTCGCTATTGGAATATTGCCCTTGTGTTCACCCGTCTTCTCTTGGAGACCTGCAAAGAAGGGAACGACTCCCATTTCTCCGGGAACCTTTGAGTAAAGGTATTCCCTGGACTCTTCAGGCGTTATCCAGTATACGATTCCGTCTATGAAAGACCATAAAGCGTCGGCTAGCCAAATGCCATCTTCGTATCCTTTAAATGCTGGTGGAACTCCTAAACAACCACAACGATTCTGTCCCATACACATCTTGATATCCGCCTTCGCTATCTCATTTGCCTCGTCCAAGACCAAAGCATATTTCACTGCTAAGTCAGCCAAGTATTCCATCTCCTATGCATATCTATCGGCCCCCTATTCCTTTAAAGCTTTGATGCTGACTCTTGACGCTAATGACTCTTATTCAGCATGAAAGTCCACGCTAGAGCCAGAAAGCTCGCCCCAAACTGGTTCTCTCTTGCACATACGTACACAATTCGTGTGCATTTTGTCCTTCCGGTATATTTGAGGTTCTCACGTACCAATCAGAACTTCGGCGAGAACTGAAAGGCTTCTGGCCCTATCTCTCTCCAATTCATAAGAACCTGGCTTTATATTCAATCTCCTTTTCTCTAGCAGCGGAGCCAGGATTATGCTCCATTCTCTGTCTTCCCGAAGAGCCAATCAGGTTCTCCGATACTGCCTCTTGTAGAAAGGGAAGAATTACGCATGATCATCCAATCTAGCAGCTCAGCAGATGCTGATAAACCCCAAAAGCTTTTATGTTTTGAGGAAATATCTGTCCGAAAGCGTGAATGATCATGAGAACAGCTGAAAATGTGAAGAACAAAGTAGATCTGGATAGGGTGCCCAAGCTAGTTTTTGCCTTCTATCATTGCTGGTATGGGACTCCTTCCGGACCAAGCAAGAAATGGGTGCACTGGAATCACCCGGTTTTCGACTCCGCAACCCCCAGGCAGAAGCGACTCTATGAGGCTATGAACGATGCCAGACTTAAGTTCAATAAGAAAGAGCTAACTGATGAAGAATTCGCAAAAAGGATGCAAGAATTCAGAAATGAAGGCAGCGACATAACTGCTGTTCATGCCCCGGAGAAATTCATTGGTCCGAACAGAAGAGACATCGGCGCGGCACACTACCCAGCAGTTGGCCCCTACGATTCTACCGACCCTGAACTTCTGAAGCAACAGATCAGACTAGCCCAGTCAGCGGGAATAGATGTTATGGCCTTCAATTCGTGGAATGGTGTCGAAGATAACATAACCGATCGATCCTTGAGTGCGTTCTGTGATGTAGCCGAGGAAACGCACGCAAATATCAAGGCGACTGCGCTAATTGATGGTTACTGCTGGTACGGGGGCTATCCGTTGAGAAAGTCGATTGAGATGTTCAGCTATTTTCTTGAAACTTATGGAGATCGAAAAGCATTCCTCCAGTTAGAAGGCCTACCCGTTGTGATGTTCTATCAAGCAGGAACTTATTCACCGGACCAATGGCGGGATATTCGTTTGGCTCTCAGGAAGAGAGAGCTAGACGGCGTTTTCCTGGGTGGAGACTACTTTGAGGATCGTTTCGCTCCCGTCTTTGAAGGACTTGAGTACTATAGTCCTTTGTCCATCCGTCCATTCTTCGAGGATGAGCTTCGCGAAGGATACGCCAGATCAGCAAAGGTCTGTAAAGACAACGAATTGATAACGGCGTTAGCCGTCATGCCGGGATACGATGACAGACAAGTCCGTTTTCCCGGTACGGTGGTAGCTAGAAAGGGAAGTGAATGCTACGATATGACTTGGCGTGTGGCTATGGAGCAGGATCCTGACTGGATAATGATCTGTACATGGAATGAATGGCATGAAGGAAGCGATATCGAACCAAGCGTGGAATACGGAGACTATTACCTCAAATTAACAAAACAATACGCGGATACATTTAAGACACGCTGAGAACTTGGCGAGATTCTCAAGTCCCGAGTCCCGTCCTGGGACCAAGTTACCGAGGCCGAGTGTCATGAGGAGCCCAATCCCAACTCCGAGCCCTGCGATGTCTATCGGCAGTTGATTCACTCTCAAAGAGGTCCAATTTCGTAGACGACCCTTTGATGGCACTAATAGGTGTAGCAAAGGGCTGGTTTCACAAGATCCAAGACTGAATTGCAGAACGATTACGCCAAGTTGGCCAATAAAGCTGATTTCGATATGGCTAGAATATTAGCTGGAGTTTAGCTTCTCCTTTCATGTATAGGCTTAAGAACAATCTTCCCCTCTTTTATCTCAATCGAGAATTGATCTGGCTTTCCAAGCTGGTCAAGCACATGTGTTGGAAGGCTTAGCCTGCCCCGATCGTCCAGGCTTAGTATCCTAGTCTTATCAAGATCTCTTATATCTACGTGTCTACGATGCAGACCTGCAAGTATGCCATCCCTAATCTCGAGGGTTCTGTCTGTAATAGACGCAACTTGCTGTGAATGAGTCACGATAAAGAACCCGACGTCCATCTCCTTTTTGACCTCCTTGAAAAGCTCAAGGATTCTCTCACCTGTCGCTAAGTCCACATTCCCGGTGGGTTCATCAGCGAGGATGAGCTTTGGATTGTTGATCAAAGCACTAGCAATTGCCACCCTCTGACGTTCTCCTTTCGATAGCATTCCAGGGATAGATTTCATGCGGTTGCTCAGCCCAACTTTCTCTAAGAGCTCTTCCGCCTTCTTCCGTGTTGCCGGTATGCCGGCGATTTGGCCGCTCAGCTCAACATTCTGTAGGGCCGTTAGATGCGGGATGAGGTTTGATTCTTGGAAGATGAAGCCAATGAACCTCCTCCGTATCTTGATTACGTCCTCCGAATTCAGATTTGAGATATCGTCTCCGTAGGCTGACCAGTATACTATTCCTGACGTGGGCTGGACCATCCCTCCAAGGACCCCGAGGAGGGTCGATTTGCCGCTTCCCGAAGGCCCTATAACAGCTGTTATTCTGCCTTCCTCTAAGTTGAGGGATATGCCTCCCAAGGCAACAGTCTCTAACTCCCCTTCCTTATAGATCTTGTAAAGATCCCGGACGGCGATCACCACGTTGCTTAGGAAGTCGAACACATTTTTTTCAACTAACTTCTGCCCCATTTTATATCTCCTCATACTATAGATTTCTAAGCACCTTAGCTACATCAGTTCTGCTCGCCCTTCTAGCTGGTAGGTAGCTGCCCAGCGCCATGGATAGGAAAGATATCGCGAAGCAAATGGCCAAATCAATCACAGGTATGGCAATAATATAGGGTACGATGCTCTTGAACGGGAAAATCCTCAGAGAAAAGTCGAAGAGAACCAAGGAGTAGGCCATTCCAAGGGATAACCCGACGATCACTGATGGCAAAAGTATGGCGATGAATTCCATAAGGATCAGTTTCGCGATGTCCTTCTTTGTTGCACCCACTGCCCTCATTAACGCAAATTCCACGTTCCTCTTGGATATTGTATAGTCGAGAAAGAATACGAAGCTTACAGCGCTCACGATGATTGTTATGAGGAATTGGATCGTCAAGGAGCTGGTGAAACCTTGAATGTATAGGAACTTGTAAAGGTCAACCTTGCTAAGATCGAACGTTAGGGGAGAGTATACATCGGTAACTTCAGGCATCATCAGAAAAGTTTCGATTGTTTTCTCTATCGCTTCCTTATCTCCGATGCCCAGTAGGAATAGAGTGGCTCTATCAACTCCTCTGCTGGCTAAGAACTCATTGTTCACTATGATGAACCTATCCTCCTCTTGGAAGCCTAGGCTCCTACGCCTACTTTCTTCAGTGGGCTCAGCTTCACCGAATCCGGGCGCTGAGTAGATGATCCCGGCGACGACGAAGTCTAGGTTGTAGATCGAGCCGTTGATATACTCCCCTGTTACCTTTACGTGGCTACCTATATCGAGACTGAGCGTCTCGGCTATATGATCGCTGATCAGAGTTCCATTATAAGTCTCTGCGAGGGAATCAAGCATTTGTTCATGTCTAAGGGTCTGGGTGCTTGCAGGCATCCAGAAGCCTATCCTTTTGTACGCCGACGGATCGACCCCAATGATCCTTACGTTCATTCTTCCGATCTCGCCGCGGGAGGTCAGAATCGGGATTATGTCTGTTATTGAGGATGAGGCGTTCCTCATCTTCTCAGTTAAGGATGGGGGTTGGGGATAGGTGTGGATCCTAAGATCGCATCCGATCGCGTAGTTTGTTTGGTTAGTCACGGTCTCAACCATGATCTCCCTTTCCACGATGCAATACACCAATATCGAGGATGTCAGGATTATTATCGCCATTAGTGGTGTGAAGATCTGACGCTTCAAGTCCAATGCTACTAGTGTTCCTTTTATCTTCAATGGAAATGCGAAAATCTTGGATACCTTGGGCATGATAAGGGAAACTAAGAGAGCAGCAGCGTACGAGAAAGCAAGCCAATGATAGACGACGAACGGAAACAGCACGTAACCGCCTTCAAGGCTGATAGCGGTTGGCAGAAGATTGATCGCCGACCTGAGGTAGATGAGGGTCGCCAGTACGGTGCCGAAGAAGAAGAGGTTAGGTACGTAGGATCGTCTTGCCTCGACTTCTCTCATTGATGGGGGGGCTATGGCTTTCATCACATCTGTCGTAGCATAGGATCTTGCTTTGAAAAGGATGTATACCATCGGGGCTATCCCGCAGAGAGGAATGGAAAAGAGAATATTTTCAGGAGAGACTGTTGCGTGAGTAATGAACTTCTGGAATGTAACTATGTCATACTCGAATATTCCTTTCGTAGCTGGAATTAAACACCCGAGAATTATTCCGAAGAAGAAACCGAAGATTACCCCTACGATGGCAAGTATTATGAATTCAATAGCGAATATGGCAGCGAGTTGACGGGAGGTAACGCCCTTGGCCTTCAGTATTCCCGCCTCGACTTGTCTACCGCCAAATGTAACTTCTATGCTGAAGATGGCTATGCAGACTGAAAGTCCAATCATGGGCAGAATATAGATTAGCAAACTCCGGGTTTGTCGGTAGGCTCCGATGAACCATCCTATTTGCCCCACATCGCTCTTGGTTATGATCTCACCCTCGCAGGAGTAGTGGATTTCAGCGATCAGCTTACTGACTTCCTGTTCGAGATTGGTGATCCCTCTGAGTACGACATTATCGGGGTCGAGTTGGATGAAGAGTTTCGGGTGTCCAGGGGCACGCGGGATAGGACGTTCCATCGCTTCTCGTAACGTGCCGTTCAAAAGGTACATTGGCATGAACATAGAACTGCGTCCGATGTTTCTCAGTGATTGATCAATCAGCGATTTCTTGGGAATCCACCGGTAAACCCCCTTTATCTTCAAAGATCTGAAGAAGACTCTCTCCCAATATCCTAGGTACATCTCTTCGGCGAAGAAATTTGGGGGAGGAGGCCATGCGATCCTCTCGGCCACGGCAAAGCTGATATTCGAATCTATCTTGAAGATTCCGAGCGTATTGTTTATCTGTGCGAGTAGGGGCTCGCTGACAAGGACGCCATCATCATCCATGGCGAGTTCGCCGTCTACAAGTGACAACTGCTCGTTAGCAACCTCAAAGAACGAGTCGTTAACAAAGAATACGGAGCCCATCAGTATGGGATCTTCCACTTGAGGAGGATACCACCTGAAGGAGTCTGATTTATTCTCTGTATTGAATAGATACACTGTGCTGTAAACAGCTTCGATCTCTCCGACTAGAGAATTGCTACGGGCAAAGGCGTAGGTATCCCACATTGAGTATGAGAAGTTTCCTTGGATGAAACTCCATTCGGTTACGTCTGGCTTCGAAAAAGCAATTTGGAAGCCCCCTACATTGATGTAGTCCGCAGCGAAGACTGTGGGTCCCGTCTCTATCCATGTGTAAAGAGCCGAGACCATGCTTATGCCAATCGTGAATCCCATCGCCATCAAGAGCGAGCGTTTCTTATGCTTGACTATGCCCTGAATAGCATACTTCACAATGAAAAGAATCAAATGTCCCCTCCGCACTCACTACGTATCGCACCCTTTTCTAGGAGTAGCGTTCGATCGGCATGAGAGGCAATCTCCATATCATGGGTGACCACCAGAATGGCCCTATTCTCGTCCTGGGACAAACTCTTGAGGAGTTCCACAATGTCCTTTCCCGTTTTCGTGTCAAGGTTCCCAGTAGGCTCATCTGCCAATATGACGGAAGGATTATTCGTCAAAGCCCGCGCGATTTGAACCCTTTGTTTCTCTCCGCTCGAGAGTTCTCCGGGCTTGTGGTGGACGCGGCTCGAAAGCCCGACGAGTTCGAGCAGTTCACGGGCTCTTTGCTCCCTTTTCTCTTTAGACACGTTATTGAAAACCATCGGTACCTCTAAGTTCTCCAAGGCTGAGTGTGCTGGTAAGAGGTAGAAATCTTGGAATATCATCCCGATCTTGCGTCTACGAATCTCTGAGAGTCTGTCGTCATCCAACTTGCTGGTTGGGATGCCTTCTATGAACACCTCGCCGTTGGTCGGCCGGTCTAAACATGCTATAATATGAAGCAGGGTTGTCTTACCGCTCCCGCTCGGCCCAACGATGCTGACGAACTCCCCCTTTGAGGCGCTCAAATTCACATCTCTCAGAACTTCTATCACTTGAAGTCCGTCCGAAAAGGAACGTCTAATATGAGAGCATAAGACAACTGGTCTATCTTGAGACATTTTAGTTCCCTACAGAGGTAGACCCTATTTATCCTTTTCGGTAAGGTGAACAAGACAGCGACTAACAATTAACGGCGGAAAGAAAAGGGTCAAAACGCATGTGATAACAGACAGATCTGAATAGTCAATCATAATTGATGACAAGAATAGCGCGCGCGTTAGGGTCAAGCCGCATGAATCTGTGCAGTTGGCTGAGGTCCTATTGAGAAGAGAATCCCTCGACAATGCGTCCACCAAGGCAACGTTCTTGTATAATCTGGAGAGCCTGATGAGCGGTATAAGACTTAAATAGTGAAGGTAGAACCTAGATGCTAACCAGTAAAGGTGGCTGACATGTCTGAAAAGAAGGTTTTGGCCTTTTATTATGTGTGGTATGGAACGCCTTGGGGCACAGGTGTGCTGCAGGAGTGGGCTGGCTGGAATACCCAGACCGAACGCTACGATCCTGAGAAGGTGATTCGAGGCAGAAGGGAGGCTGCGATAGCCTGCTACCCCCTCGACGGGCTATACGACTCTAGCAGCGCATACACAATTAGGAGGCATCTTTACCAAGCAGAGCAGGCTGAGCTCGACGGTTTCATCGTCTCCTGGTGGGGATTCCCCGACCGAATGGAACATTATACCGACGTCAAGAACGCTGACGCTTCGCTTCGAAAGCTCCTTGAGATTGCTCCTGAAGCCTTCGATGTAACCTTGTATTACGAGACTGCAAAATATGGAGAGAAACCGGTCCCCCAGAACGTTAGAGAAGATCTTGAACGGATCACTGAGGACTACTGCAGCAGACCCAGATGGTTGAAAGTGAATGGCACTCCAGTGATCGTGATTTACGGAAGGGTTATGAACCAGATGAGAGAGGCCTGTAATAACGATATCGAAGAGTGGAAAGCGGTGCGGAAAGACCTAGCGGACAAGGGTCACGATTTATTCTTGGTTGGGGACAGCCTTGACCCGGCTTACGTGGAGTGTATGGATGCTCTCCACACGTACAATCCGATCGGCTTAACGACGCGCGGCATCGATCTGGCCCCTCTCTACAAGAGGGCAGCTGATGCGCTCCACAACGCCGGGAAGGTCTTCGCGGCGACTGTAGTTCCAGGTTACGATGACGACAAGGTTCGGCGGCGGAAGCTTGAACCGAGAAGGGATGGGGGATACTACATAGAATCCTGGAATACTGCATTGTCCTGTAATCCAGACTGGATCTTCATCACCTCGTGGAACGAATGGTACGAAGCCAGCCAGATCGAGCCCAGCGTCGAGTACGGACACGACTATGTCACCTTGACAAAGCAGCAAGTGAGAAGGTTCAAGAAGGCCTGAGCACAAGTCAGCGCCCATGTCTCAAATGGTCTCTACAAACAATCACCAGTAACATTACTTGCGGGATTTCGTTTTCCTCCAGCTAGCCAAGAGCGCTACGTCACCTGTTATTAAGACAGTGGCTAGTCATGTTTCTTTGCGAAGACTTGGGGGAAGCCAGATTGCTCGTTTTGGTTTGAAGATACCCAGCGTGCCTATCAGTAAAGTTTATATTTTCTGTTCTTTGAGATAACTGAGTGAGGGATTAGTTATGGCGTATTTGACGCAAACCCAAAGTGGCCAGCCCGTCCTCATTCTGAAGGAAGGAACGTCGCGAAGCAGAGGGAAAGAAGCACAAAGAAACAACATGATGGCTGCTAGGGTGATCGGGGAAGCTGTAAAGTCTACGCTTGGACCGCGCGGCATGGACAAGATGTTGGTGGACAGCCTCGGCGACATTACAATAACGAACGACGGAGCTGCAATACTCGACGAGATTGATGTTGAGCATCCAGCTGCTAAGATGATGGTTGAGGTGGCTAAGACCCAGGATGACATGGTTGGCGACGGAACCACAACTGCGGTGGTTCTGTCAGGAGAGCTGCTGAAGAAGGCTGAGGGGTTGCTAGACCAGAACATACATCCAACCGTAATAGTGAGCGGATACAGAAAAGCAGCTCAGAAAGCAATGGAAGTTCTTGAAAATATCGGGATAGCCGTAGACTTGGATGACAGAAAGACTCTGAAGAAAGTTGCGATAACATCGATGGGAAGCAAAGCTGTCGGCTCAGCAAGAGAACACTTCGCCGACATCGCTATAGATGCTGTGAAGCAGATAGCCGAAAAACGTGGTGACAGATGGACCGCCGATATTGACAACATCCAGATCATAAAGAAAGAAGGCAAAAGCCTCCTTGACACCGAGCTTCTCAGAGGCATAATCTTAGATAAGGAAGTTGTTCACGCAGCCATGCCTAAGCGTGTGGAGAAGGCTAATATAGCCCTAGTGAACGCCGCGCTTGAGGTTCAGAAGACCGAGTTTAGCGCTGAGATAAGGATACAGGATCCCTCTCAGATGAAGGCGTTCTTGGATCAAGAGACGAACATGCTCAGGGACATGGTTGGGAAGATCAAGAAAGCGGGTGCTAACGTTGTGATCTGTCAGAAGGGCATAGATGACATGGCTCAACACTTCCTAGCGAAGGAAGGTATACTCGTGGTCCGAAGGGCGAAGGAATCCGATATGGATAAGCTCTCTAGGGCTACTGGCGGAACGATCACAACAAATCTCGATGATCTGAAGCCTGAAGATCTAGGTTACGCTGAGCTTGCTGAGGAGCGGAAGATCGGTGACGACGAGATGGTCTTCATCGAAGGATGCAAAGACCCAAGGTCTGTTTCAGTGTTGATCCGTGCGGGTCTAGAGAGGATGGTCGATGAGGCTGAACGTGCCATGCACGATGCTTTGTCGGTTGTGGCTGATGTTGTCGAGAAGAACAAGGTTGTGGCGGGAGGCGGAGCTGCGGAAGCTGAGGTGGCTAGGGAGCTACGTGAGTATGCGGCTAAGATCGGTGGGAGAGAACAACTGGCTGTCGAGTGTTTCGCGGATTCCATGGAGATAGTTCCGAAGACGTTGTCTGAGAATGCAGGTCTGGAGCCGATCGATGTTTTGGTTGAATTGAGATCAGCTCATGAGAAGCCTAAGGGGCACTTGATGGGCGTTGATGTTTTCACAGGCAAAGTTGTCAATATGGACAGAAAAGGCGTCATCGAACCGTTAAGCGTCAAAGAACAAGTTATAAATTCGGCTTCAGAAGCTGCCTCGATGATCCTGAGGATCGACGATGTCATAGCTTCTTCTAAACCCAGGGAAGCGATGCCTAAAGGCCCAGAGAAAGGGGAAGAGGGCGAGTCAGAGTTCGACTAGAACAATCACACAGAAGGTTCTCAGACCCGCAAGCTAGCTACACCTCAGAGAATACGAAGAGAAACTCATGTACCACTAGCCTCTACAGGTGTATCGCTAGCTTTTTCCCCCCTTTTTTGTTTCAGTTTTCTCAGAGATCCCGGCATCGTGAATAGTGCGTTCCTAACGCGCGGAGAATCACATTTTCAGCGGATTCTGATTCGGATGCTTCCAAAACAGATAGACCTTCGGCTGATTGAGAACAGCGAGTATACTCAGCATGCGAGCGAGACGAGATGAAGCAGCTGTGTTAATGATCTCCTCATACTCCGCTCTCCTATACCAGGCCTTTCCTCCGCTGGTGATCCGCTTCCTGCTGGGCCCTCGCAATCTCCCGAGAATCGACTTTGGACGGTCATGTTCATCGACGCTCAGCTTCTCAAGTTTCTGTAGGTTCAGCCTCTCACTCGACAGGTAGACCGGGTCGAAGCCAAGTGTCTTCAGCTCCTTCACTGCTTCCTGAACATCCTTCTGAGGCTGAGTGACTAGGATCTTCCGCATCCCGGCCTTCTCGAAGAACGGATTGTATCTTGCCATGACTGCTATAGTCTCAACGTACGGGCGGCCCACAAGCGGCAGGGTCTCATTCACGAGCCTTACGCCGAGTCCCAGGCTCCTGTAGTTGGGGTGGAGGATGACTCTACCGATCGTAGCAAGATTTTTATTCAGCTCCTCTAGCGATAATGTTCGTCCGATAGCTTGACGTCGCCCGGAAGCCGCGATGGGAGGCCAGCTGTAGAAGATGACGCCGACAGCCGTTCCGTCTTCCCGTCTTAGTGAGAAGATTTTGAGAGGTAGTGGTTGCGTCTTGGGATTTCTGTAATGGAACTCGGCCAGCTGTTTGTAGTCTTTCATCGCTCCGTCTTCTATGTGTAGACCATGGGTTACGCTGCAGACCTTGTTAAGCCTATTTGGGTGGTACTTGACTTCAAGCCTTTTGCCCCAGCCTTTTTGGATGTGGACCGATGGGGCGAGATCGTCGGAGAGATCTGTGTGGGTTGTTGCTGCTAAGACGGCGTTTCCGGTTCTTCTTGCCTGTTTCTGAACGTTGAAGGCTACGATCTTTGCTGTGTCGCGGTCTAGTGTGGCGCAGAACTCGTCCATGATCCAGTATTGCTTTCTAGACTCGATCAGTTTCGCGATTCTGTAGCGGTATCTCTGTCCGTCACTGAGTTGGCGATAGCGCCTTATGAATAGGTAGGCGTCGTTTAGGCCGACCCGGCTTAGCAGCTCCAGTGCTTTGTTCAGATCATTTCCGACGGTTTCGACGATTGGGTTCTCTGGGTTCACTTGGATATCGTCTATGTTGATAGCTTCGTCTGCAAGATCTTTTTCTAGGGCTTTGAGCAGTACCGATTTTCCGCTGCCGCTTTCGCCTGTGATGTAGACGATGTCTGTGGGTCCTATTCTGATTGTTACGTTGTCGTAGATTACGTGTTCTTTGTATTCGTCTACGCCTAGGCCGAAGGCTTCGGCGACGCCGATCGTTCTGGGTGTGATCTCTGTCTTGGTCTTGTATCGTATGTCGATGTGGAATTTTCCGGTCTGGCGATCCCATTTTCGGATCAGCTTGCAAATCCTGAAATATTCGCGCAAATTCTCCACGGGCCACGTTATCCGAATTTGAATGCGTCGATACTGCCTGTTTCTGCGCTTTGGGTGGCGGCCATTACGGCTAGGGCTATGGCCCAGAAGCGGTCGTCGTGGCTTCCTCCGGGGTGGCTGAAGGTGTAGAGTTCGCTGCCGGGTGATTGCTCCCATTGGACAAGATTGAGTTCTGCGTGCACATCCTTGTCGTATGGGAGTTCGAATTTTCTCTGTGCCTCGTTCAGGGGCAGTTTTTTGTCGGTTTCTCGGGGTGTCATCATCAGCTGCTTCAGGTTTGCAGCTATGCCGTGTTTGAGCGGTTTGGTGAGGTCGACTCCGTTGACGCCGGGGAAACCTGCTCTGTTGATCTGTTCGTCCATGCCCTTTGTGCCTGTGTGGTCGTAGTAGACGGCTTGGACATGGCGCCATCTGTCGCAGATCGACTTGATATATGCCATCACGGTAACGTATGGGGTGCCGAGTGGAAACTGCTTGCAGTGGATGAGCCGAATATAGTCGGGGTTCCCTTCCACGATTGCGACTACACTGTGATCCCGTTCACGGCCCAGGTCCCAGCCCATATAGAAGGCGCCGACCAAGTTGTCTTCGAATTTGGCGAAGTCTATCTTGTCGTTTTGGCATTTGATTATGAGGCTGCTTGGGAGGAAGGCGGTTTCGTCGTCGACGAAGGTGCATTCCATCTCTCGTTTCCAGCGCCAGGGATCTCCTGAGTATTGTTGCCGCATCATTTCGACTTGTGCTGGGTCGAGTGGGCCTGCTGGTCTTAGTAGGTCGCGCCATGTTCTGAGGTATCGGGGTGGATCAGATTCATGGGTGTTTCCGGAGAACATTTTGAAGGATTTGTCGAAGCACATCTGATGGTAGATGCTGTCTTTGTTCCATGGTGTTGAGGCGATTGTGATGTGGACGATGCGGGTGAGCGTCATCGGTAGTAGGGCGCTTAGCCAGAGGTCTCGGTCTTTTCGGATGAAGCAGAATTCGTCGATGGTGATTTTTGATGGTCCGTGTCCTCTGATTGTGAATGGTTCTGGGGTTTCTGCGAGGATTTCTGAGCCGTTTTTGAATCTGATGATTGTCTGTAGTTGCTGTTCGATCAGATGGTCACGGTGTTTCTGGTTCATTCGTCGGAGGTGGGCGTGGAGGCCGGCTTCGCTTTGGAAGTAGATTTCTTTGACTTGTTGGAATTTGGGCATTGTGACGATGGTTCTTGTTTTTGGGTGTGTGGCGGCGTAGTGGATGTCGTCGCCGGTCATGATTGTTGTTTTTCCTGCTCTTCGGCACCATCTGAGGACTTTGAGGGGGTTGGGGTCTCTGAGATAATCGGCTTGGTAGGGATAGGGGGTTAACTTGAGGACTTCTTGGAAGAATTTGACTTTGTCGTTGGGGATCTGCAGCTGTTCAGTCGCCTGCAGTTCCTTCTTGAGTTTTTCTATCTTTTGCTTTTGCCTTAGCTTCATTGACAAGTTTCTCCAGTTCAC
>CAZBDB010000004.1:0-29388 GCA_964490655.1 uncultured Candidatus Bathyarchaeia archaeon
GTATAGAAACTGGAGATCTCGCTCTCTGATGTAGGCATCCCAGCCAACCTGAACAGTGTCTCGCTATGAAAGCAAATTCCACATAGAAGTTATTAACTTAAGCTATGGATCATAAGTCTGTAGTAATGCAAGGCTATGTCAATAATGGCACTTGTGCAATCCATGAATAGCTAGCTGAATGGAAGATGTATTTGGTGGCGCTTGGCTTGCGCCAATCCAACTAGCTACCTGAACATCACCTAAACCTTATATGAAATATCGGTACACATGCGGAGCTATTACTGAGAAGAGGTTTGAACTATGGTCAAGATGAGATTCGCAGTTAGCCTACCGGGCGGTTACCTCCTACAGGAGAACCGAAAACTCATGAAACAACTGGGCTGCACAGACGTTATCGGCCACGGACCGCGCCTCAGGTTCCTCCCCGGATTCGAAGTCTGGGAATACGCCGACATAATGCAAGACAAGAGACAAGTCGAAAGAGACGGACTCAGATATGAGGTATTCGAGGACGCTCCCAGAGCTGAGAAGATATTCTGGAATCTACCAGGACGAGAGGAGCAATTAGAGAACTTCTGCAAATCACTGGAGAATCTGGGAGCCGCAGGCATAAAAGTGATTAAGGTACAACATAGGCCTCCCTACCCAACATGATATGGAGAACATACCAAGACAAACCAACGAGGGGCGGCGCAACATCAACTGCGTTCGACTACGACGATGTGAAAGACGCACCTCCCACGAGCAAGTACGGCGAGTACAAGGAGGAGGATGTATGGAAGAATGTTGAATACTTCCTCAAGGGAACCCTTCCAACCGCAGAACAGGCAGGCGTCACAATAACTTTCCACCCAGACGACCCACCGATATCCCCAATACAGGGCTTTCCCAGAATCCTAAGAAGCGTCGAAGCCTTCGACCGCCTGCTTGAGATGGTGCCCAGCGACAACCTTGGACTCAACTTCTGCCAAGGATGCTTTTCCGAGATGGGAGTCGACGTGCCCGACGCAATACGCCACTTTGGGAGGAAGAAGAAGATCTTCTTCGCCCACTTCAGAAACGTGAAGGGTTCTGTACATGAGCCTGGAGGATTTCAGGAGATATTCCACGACGACCCTTCGGGACATGCTGACATGTTCGAAGCGATGAAAGCATACTACGAAGTCGGCTTCGATGGACCAATGAGACCTGACCACGCACCAAAAATGCAGGGCGACCAATACTTTGGGGGACAGCGCGGATACCACCTTCTCGGCAAAGTGTTAGCGCTCGGCTACATGAAAGGACTAGCAGAAAGTATTGAAAAGACTGGCTAGTAGACAGTAGTTTCACTATCATTCAAACTGCAAGGCTACTTCAGTCAGACATCGAGACTTAACACTAACTAGACCCTGTGAACGCAACAGACGGCGCCGAAGAAAGGGATGATTCTGAGAGGTTAATAACTGACAAACTTAATGAGCAAGTAGGGAGAATTCCTAAGAAGCCGAGTCAGGCAAAGGAGAGAATGAGTCCTGAGAATATCCAACACTACACTATCCCAAAGAAGATCGAAGAGACCGGTTGAGTGTGATTGTCAGCTGATTGGAAGGGAACCGTAATGTCGCGAAAGGTACGCATCTGCACAATCTCGATGAATTCGCTGGTGCACGGCAACCGTTCCACCAAGGAGGACCGTTTCAAAGAAGCCGAAGAGAAGATGAGAAAGGGATCACTTGACAGGCCCGACCTCTTCCTTCTACCCGAGATTTTCTTGGTGAATGATGTCCCGGGAGCGTTCAGCGACCCAGCGAATATCGAGGAGGAAGGCAACGAGATATACGAGTGTCTGGGTTCCATCGCCCGCTCTTACAACGCATATGTTGTAGCCCCGCTTCTGACGCGCGAGAACAGCAGGATCTACAACTCCAGCGTCATCTTCAACCGCAGTGGTGAACCGGTCTTCACATATCACAAGACCCACCCCACGCCCGGAGAGATTGAGCACGGAATTTCACCGGGAACGTCCAAGCCGTCCTGCTTCAATGCGGACTTCGGACGCATTGGCGTTGCCATCTGCTATGACCTCAAATTCCAGCCGTTGTTCAGACACTACTATGATCAAGGTGTCGAATTGCTGCTCTTTTCCAGCTACTTCCCTGGTGGACTACTGCTTCAAACTTGGTGTTATCTCTACATGTTTCACGCAGTTAGCAGCCACTCGCAAGGCTATGAGAGCATGTTCGTAAACAACCTAGGCTACATAGAGGCACGAGCCAACATGTTTGCACAGGTACTCACGCACGAGTTCCAGCTGGACAGTGTTGCCGTTCCCTATTATGGCAATCGCGAAGCTATTTGGGCCGCCAAGGAGAAGTATGGCCCCGAACTCGAATTGGATATCCACCGCGCAGAGGGCGACGCGATCATGCGATACCTAGGCGCTGACACAACGGTCAAGCACATTCTGCAGGAGTTCAATGTGAAAACCCGGCCCGAGTACTATAATAATGAGCACTTGCTGTAGACCATACTTCGCATCTGGAAAAGCTGTAACTACACCAACCGTTTCCGAATCAGACTATTGATGTTTTCCATTGAGCGCGTGCTTGGATCAACCTTGGAGAGCGCGTTTTCGCATGATGATAGCGCGCTCGAACTCCTCCTTCCTAGTCTCCAGTTGGAACTCTTTGATAATCTGGTCTACTGAAACATTCGATGTGTGAGAGGTGATGAGCAAAGAATCCTCTGGGGTAGCCACCTCAATATCGACATCGGGCCCGTACTTGCCTTTGATTTTCTCCCACTTCGTGTTAATGTCGTCTGTATGGAGTACCTTATAGTCTAGGTTGATGGTCTTTGCAATTATAGGCTCGTTCGAACTGGATTGGATGAGGACCTTTCCTAAGGGGTTGACTATCAAACTTCCGTCACCAGTGTAGGCTGACGCAATATACAATTCGAAGTCGAAGGCCCATATAGAGAGTTGGAGACCTCCTCGGTACATGGATGGAAAAAACACAATCTCCGCTCCATTGGTTGCTAAGCCCTGGATTACGTCCCGAAAGTTCAGGTCATAGCAGATGGCACAGCCGACGCGTCCAAAATCTGTTCGGAAAACCGTCGGATCAGTGCCAGGTGTGATACCGGACTCAATTTCCCCAGGGGTTGGATACATCTTATGGTAGCTGCCAATTGGCTTGCCTTGACGGTCGATAAGAACAGCAGAGTTGTAGACTTTCCCATCCTTCCGCTCGACCATTGGACAAATGATGTAGATGCTGAAACGCCGGGCAAGCTCCCCTACAGCTTGGGTGATAGGGCCTTCAACAGACTGTGCGGTCTGGAACCTCTGTTTGGCACCAAAGCCTGAAGTCGCAAACGCCTCCGGAAGACAGACAATATCTGGCTTATCCAGGGCTGACCTCCTGAGCAACCGTAATGCTACTCTAAGATTGGCCTCAATCTTCTTTTCAGGGCTCTCATCTACCCCACTAAAGGAAATGGTTGAAACCCGAACATACCGCGCCATGTTTCTCCCTCTATCCTTGGTTTGAACGGGAATATCTTCGTTTTTGCTGTTCACTATGAGCATATCACCACTTAAATGTGAGCAAGTCAAGATAGCACCCTGTGGCTGTTATGATTGAAGATCTCAATATTGAGAGGTCGAAGAGGTTATATGCCAGAGCAATTAAGATAATCCCTGGTGGAAGCCAGACAAACTCTCTAAGGCCAGATAGGTATGTCCCCGGGGCCTATCCAGCCTACATTCAGTGCGGTAGAGCTCCCATGTCTGGGATGTAGACGGCAACGAGTACATCGATTACATATGCCACGCAGGGCCGATCATTCTGGGTCACGCCTATCCGAGAGTAGTGGAGTCTGTGAAGGCACAGACTGAGGAGATGATCCTCTCGCCTCTACTTCACCCCTTGGAGTTGGAGGTTGCGGATGAGATTATCAAGGCAGTTCCGTGCGCCGAGATGGTCCGGTTCATGAAAACTGGTGCCATGGCATGCGCAGCTGCAGTCAGAACAGCTAGAGCCTATACAGGAAGAGAGATTGTTGCTCATTGTGGCTACCATGGTTGCCTTGACTGGTGGGTAGCCGGTCAAGGTGGAGCTGCAGAAATAGGCGTCCCGAAGGTTCTGAGCGAATACGTAGCCTCTTTTGAGTACCTTAACTTGGGTTCTTTGGAGCAGATACTGAAAGAGAAGGGAGACAAGGTTGCATGTGTGATAATGACTCCAGTCCATCCACGCACTGACGCAAGTTCCAAGGAAATTCAAGACTTTCTAAGAGGCGTAAGGGAGTTGGTCGACCAATACTGCGTTCTACTAGTCTTCGACGAGATCAAGACGGGTTTCAGGCTCTCTATAGGAGGGGCTCAAGAGTACTATGGCGTGATCCCTGACCTGGCTTGCTTTACCAAGGCTATGGCCAATGGACTACCCATATCTGTCCTAACTGGAACGAAGGAGGTGATGAGCATTGTGAAGGATCTCAGACTCACTACTACCTATGGGGGAGAATGCTTGAGCCTAGCAGGCTCCCTCGCTACTATCCGTGAGTTGCAGGAAAGAAACGCCATTGTCCACATCTGGACTATGGGAGAGAAAGTGATGGAGGGATTCAATAGCATTGCTCACGATCTTGACATGAGAGCCCGATGCAACGGATTGCCTCCCATGTTCTCGTTCAGATTTGAGTGCGATGGATCAGAGTCTGAGCACGATGTAAGGCACCATTTCCTTCAAGACATGGCAAAGCGAGGTGTATTGATGAATACGAACGAGTCATTCATAACATATTCTCATAGTCAAGAGGATGTAGAAAAGACTGTAAACGCGTTTTCAGAGATCCTACCGATGATTAGAGACAAAGTCAAGATGTAGTGATGTTCTGCCGTTGAATTGGCACGTGGATAGGACTTAAAAGAAGGAAGTATCAATCAGGGTTACCTGTGCAAGTGGATAGTGTTCTGGATGATTGTAGATATTCATGTGCATCCGGTTTTTGACGAGAAGGTCTTTGGGCATATGTTTAGAGAAGCAGAGGCTGCTGGCATTGATAAGCTTGTTGTTCTTGGCGCACTGCAACGGACTTATTATGAAGATGAGAAGAGGTCTGTGGATGATCACAATATGAAAATGATGGAGATCATGAAGAAGTACTCTGATTCAATAGTAGGCTTCTGCAATGTAGGCTGCACGGATCCTGATGCCACATGGTTTCTGGAGAAATCGGTTCGAGAGTTCGGGATGCGAGGATTGGGCGAACTTGGCTATGAAAGACACTGGGACTTGAAGGGACTCCTAGGTTGTCACCTGCTTCTGGGAAAAGCAGGAGAGCTAAGGATCCCAGTTGTCATTCATTCCTGGCATACTGAGGAAGGCTTGCCGCCTCATCTGGAAAAGCAAATTGGAAACCAACCCCGCCATTCTGCCCACGTAATTGGAGAAATCGCTCGGCGATGCCCGGACACAACTATCATATTCTCACATGTTGGAGGTATCTGGGAGAAAGCGTTTCAAGCAGCGAAACCCTATCAGAATGCGTGTTTTGACACTTCAGGCTTTGATCCTCTGATGGGAGTAGTGGAACGGGCCGTGCAAGTTCTCGGTTCTGAGAGAGTGTTCTTTGGTTCTGACGCCCCGGGGCGTAGCTTTGTCGCGCAACTGGCAAAGGTTCAGTACGCTGACATTAGCAAGAGAGATCGAGATATGATTTTGGGGGGCAATGCGATGAGAGTTCTAAGCTTGAGGTGATGATATTGGTCCTGGACATAAATGCATTGGTTGGGAGATGGCCTTTCTGGAGGCTTAAGTACGAAGGGTTCAAAGGCGTGCTTTCGCTCATGGACAGAGCCGGCATAGACAAGGCTGCTGTAACCTCGTTGGATAGCGTCTTCCATCTCAACTATCAGAATGGGAATGACGAAGTTGCTGAGATCTCTAGGCTTCACCCAGAGAGATTCATACCTTTCGTCGTCATCAATCCAGTCTTCCCTCTTTGGAAGGAGCATCTCAACGCCTACATTAAGGAGTACAAAGCGGCAGGCGTCAAGCTCCACCCGGATCACCACAAGTACAGCCTATTAGGAAGAGAAGTTGCTGATGTCATGAAGGAAGCCAGAAAGCTTGGTCTTCCCGTATATATCCAGACTTCCATCTGGGACATGAGACACCATCCTGGGTACTGCATAGTGATGGAGACACCCATTTTAGAGGTAGCTTCCGCCATCAAAGCGTACCCCGAAAACAAGATAATAGTTGGGGGAGCCAAGCATTTCTTTGCTCGAGTCAGAGAGCTCCTGCAACATGGGCCAGAAAGTAGGAACTTTTACATAGAAACATCAGGCCTTGGATTCTTTGCTAGAGAGAGAGGATCAGGAGAAACCCTTAGTCTAGTCAACAGCATAGAATGGCTGACCGAAGCCGTTGGGAGTTCAAGATTGCTCTTTGGAACAAGGATGCCGATATTGATCCCAGAAGCAGGGAAGTCACTAATTGAGAAGTCGAAGATTAGCGGTGATGATAAGGAGCGCATACTTGGGAAAAACGCAGAAGAGTTACTGAAAGCATGAATATGTGTCTAAAATGGACAAGAAGGTGTAGTGGATGAAATTGGCGATTCATGGAGGGAAACCGGTCAGAACGAAGCCTTTTCCGAGTGCGATGCCAGGAGCGTCATTGATTGGGGAGGAGGCATTAGCAGAGCTGCAGGATGTGATTGCTGAAAGGAGTCCCTTCAGACACTATGGGATCGGTAAACCACACAAGGTCAGAGACTTCGAGGAGGAAGCACAAAGATTCCTAGGTTCAAAATATGTATTGGCGGTGTCCAGTGGCTCAGCTGCCCTTTTCTGTGCTGTAGCCGCTTTAGAGATCGGTGTAGGCGATGAAGTCATCATGCCCGCCTTCGGATGGTTCTCGAACTACAATTGCGTGGTGTGTGCAGGTGCTTTGCCCGTCTTTGCCGAAATCGATGACACCCTGAATCTAGATCCTATGGATTTCGAGAAGAAGATCACAGACAGTGCAAAGGCGGTCATCGTGATTCATTATCAAGGAGGACCTGCTAGAATGGAAGAAATCGTCTCAATTGCAAGATCCCACAACATTAAGATCATCGAGGATTGTGCACAAGCCTTCGGAGGGCAGTACAAAGGCAGAACGCTAGGAACCCTCGGGGATATTGCTGTTGCCAGCTTTCAAACTAACAAGATCATAACCTGCGGAGAGGGAGGACTCGTACATACCGATTGTGAGAAATACTTTGTTAGGGCTGTTCGATATCACGATCTCGGTTTTGTGAGACCAGTGTTTAGAGAAAGACTAGAGAACAAGAGTCTAGCTGATCCTGAAGAGAGCTTCGCAGGCTACCAGTTCAGAATGAACGAACTTCAGGGAGCTCTTTTATTGGCTCAGATTCGGAAGCTTTCCTTTATCTTGAAGAGATGCCGAAGGAGTCACAGAAGAATAAGAGAAGCTCTAGATGATGTTGGACACTTCTCGTTCCGACCTACTGACGAGGGAGACTGTGGCATATCTTTTCTCATGAAGTTCGACACCGATAAAGAGGCATCGGCCTTCTCCAGAGCCCTTGTTGCTGAAGGAATCCCATGCGGGCCCACTTCGCATTGCACCAATCTTCTGGAGCATTACCCAATCAAATCGAAAAAGATGGTTCAAGGAGATATTCCTCCATTTGGAAAAGGCTGCATCGGTGAGAACACCGTGTATGAGAGCGGTCTTTGCCCCTATACAAACAGGATATTGGCTCGGTATGTTTCGATCCCGATTGCCCCTCTCTACTCAGATGAGGATGTCGAAGACATCATCAAGGCTGTGAAGAAAGTTGACAGAGTCCTTTACTCATAGAGACGTAGTTATGTGATCAGACAAACCACCTGAATAGTCCAAACGTAGACTGAATGGATGCTGAAACACTAGGTGAGTGACCAGTGCAGAGCTTTAGTGGAATAGAGCTTATTCAGATGCCCAAGGAATGATGGCTCGTGAAGACGAATGTTTTGCTCATTCTTTCAGATAGTCTAAGAGCAGATTTCCTGGGCTGTTACGGAGATAGAACATCCAAGGCTCCCAATATTGATTTGCTTGCCAAAAGGGGTGTGTCGTTTTCCAAGGCATATGCTGAGAACCCCGTTACGATACCATCGCGAACCGCCATGGTCTCTTCGTGCTATACATTCACTCATAGACCGTGGATGCCACTACTTGATACCGACTTTCACATCGCAGAGATAATGAGGAAAAACGGGTATGTAACAGCCGCATTCAGCAATTCACCCTTTGACATCAAAAGCAATATGGACAGGGGGTTCGACACATTCAAGGAGTATACGCAGAAAAACTCTCCTATCTCCCCCAAGCACTATGATTTTCCCGATCTCAAACGAGTTGATCCTAATCTTCAAGAGTGGATGGAGAGCTACACTGCTCATATCGAGAGGAGGTTGTATGCTTTGGAAAGAGGAGATTTGCCGTCCGACTCACCCGAATTGCTGACAAGAGAAGCGATAAGGTGGCTCAAGAAAGACCCTGGTAAGAAACCATTCTTCTTGTGGCTTGACTACTTCGACCCGCATGAACCCTGGTCTCCTCCGCCGCCATATGATGATATGTACGATCCTGGCTATGAGGGCAGGTTGTTCCCTAGGCCAAGATATATATGTGACTTTCTTACCGAACCGGAGCTCAACCACGTTAAAGCCCTATACAGGGGTTGTATCACACAAGTAGATGATCAAATCGGATCTATGATGGAGACTCTTGACGAGCTAGGGTTAACCGATGATACATTGATCATATTCACTTCAGACCATGGCGAACCACTAGGAGACCATGGCACAATACGCAAGAATGGCGTTCCCATGTGGGAAGAGCTCACACGTATCCCATTCATTCTGAAAGGTCCCTCGATACCCAAAGGTAGGACCATAGAATGCTTGATTGAAAACACTGACGTTGCGCCCACAATTCTTGGGCTTTTGGACATTGAACCCGCCCTTCCTGCAGAACTATGGGAAGGCAGAGACTTGACCCCTCTCATACGAGGTGAGCTAGATCAGGTAAGAGACAGAGCCTACATGGGCTATTTCACATGTAAGCCATATACATCGTGGGTCGAAGGGCCTCTAAGGTTCAATACCAGAGCCGCCATTAGAACAGATAGATTCAAGTTCATCATTAACAACAGTCGCATCCCTGGATTTCCAGTAATCAATGAGCTTTACCATGTTGAGGAAGACCCTTTTGAGAGAAACAACCTGATCAATGAAGAAAAAGAAGTCGCCGAATACTTACATAATGACCTGTTGGGATTCGTCGACATCTCGTTCTATAATAACTACTGCAACAGACTTCTCCCAAGAAAGGCTCACCATTATCGAGTGGATAAATACTAACGTATTCCACTACATCTTCTCCCAGATACGAGGTAGCCAGCTAGAATCGGAATAGACCCACCACGGCACTGCATTCCATTTCTATGATCTGAGGTTATGTCATTGTATACGTGGATATGCCAGAAGGCTTTTCCTGATAAGGCGGATAGCGTGTTTCAACTATCTCCTCCATTATTCTTCCCCTGGTTATTGTGTTAGTGGCTACTATTTTCTGGTTTCCTTTGATAATCCATCGGTGGGTGTCCGCAAACTCAAATTCCCCTTTCTGAATTTCCAGGACCGCTACGTCAGCTACACCACCAACCCTTAGCGCTCCCAGCCCTTGTGGTCCACCTATTACCTTGGGGGGATTGGCCGTCGCCCTCAAGACTACGTCCTCTAAGGTAAGCCCTAGATTCAGAAATTTTGAGAGGGTCGTCACGAGATCATAGGTTGGTCCGCTTACGCATCTTCCATGAAGGTCTGTGCTTATTGTGTAGGGCTTCACACCCTGATCCAAAAGATCCCTAGCCACGTTGAAGTGGAAGCTGCCAGCACCGTGACCGACATCCAGCAGCACCCCGCGATCTATAGCTTCTCTAGCCTCTGGGAGTAGCTTGCCGTCTCTATCCACGATGTGCTGTGTGTTCGGCGTGAAACTGTGCGTGAGCACGTCTCCTTTACGCAGCAGAGGAAGAACCTCTTCGATTCTCGGCGGAGCGAAGCTTATATGTAGCATTATGGGAACTTCAGCGTGGTATGATATCTCAGAAGCCAGCTCCAAAGTCCGTTCGCCATATCTCTCGTTGTTATATCCGGCGAAGGTCTTAACTCCAACTATAGCATCTCTATTCTCTCTTATCAGCAACACTGTATTGGATATATCCGACGTCAAACCCGGTTGTTCTATAGGATGAGTCCTTTCCCTCCGGCCACGTGCATTTATGAAACTGTAGACTCGTGTCTGGGACCCATACACTATGAAGCGTTTGAAGCCAGGCCAAGAATCGTAATTGGCACTCCCCGCGTCGACCAGGGTGGTGACTCCGCTGTAGGGAGCTATGGAATCAGGATCCAGACGATGTCGGCTAATGCCCCAGTAGATGTGAGTGTGGAGGTCGATCAAGCCCGGAGTCACAATCTTTCCACTGGCGTCTACGACTCGCTCTGCATCGTCTAATGGGATGTCCTTCTCAATGACTGATATCTTTTCTCCTGTTATGGCTATATCCAGTTGATCGTCTATCCCTTGACCGGGATCGAGAACCCTTCCTCCTTTGACAAGCAAATCATATTTCAAACAAAAACACCTCACGTACTAACTGAATCCGATTCCTTGAAACAATTTCTTGTCTACCTGCGTGCATGCTAAGGATGAGCTGGTTGGTGGAGGGAAGGAACTGGAGAACTGCATTGCCCCATACTGGTCCAGACATGACTCTGAGAGTGAAGTCTTACATCGCCCAAAGCGCGAACGACCATCTAAGGTTCCACAATGAACCCTTGGCAGCCAGTAAATGATACAGCAATTCTGCTTTAGCTAGCTAACATCTCCCGTCGCAATTATTGCGATATCACATACTTTCACAAAAGCCTTTCTCTGCATCTCTCTCGAGTGCTTATGAGGGTGAGTTAGCTAGGCTTTGACAAGAAGAACTATCCTATCGTACGAAGACGCAAAACAGTCCAAGCATCTAATGCGCCGCAACATCTCCGTTGGCCAGGACTTGGGCCATGAGTGCCCGATCTCGCGGGCATTCAATACCTCCATGTGCAACGGCTTCGTTTGCCATCCAGGATTGCTACATCCCTACCTCTACAGCTTGGGAAAGCTTTACCTCCTGTGAAACAAGGAAAGTGCACGTCGAAATCGTCCGTGGCTTGGGAAGTCCGACTCTGGTTTATCCGAAATGTTAATAGTCAAGAACCGTTGATTTGCACACCGAAGTGTGCAGTTAGGTGGCAAGATGAATTCAACGTCTGACCGCACTTACCTCCGCCTGACGATCTCACTCGTCATATTGCTTCTGCTCTGCAGTGAGCTTGTCCATGCGCAGGGAGCGGGAACGGCAACGCTGGGAGGGAAGGTGCTGGACGAGAAAAACAAACCTATCCAGAACGCGATCATCTGTGTCTTGGGGCCAAGATACCGGCGGAGTCAAGCAACAACAAATTCCTCAGGTAGCTTCCAAGTCGTGGTCGATCGAGAAGGATGGTACTCTGTGTATGCCATCTGCAACCTATCAGAGACACCTGGCGTCGACTACGTACCATCCCTATGGCAAACCTATCTGCAGCTTGGCTCCATCGCCACATTCACATTTGCCCTTGAGAAAGGAGCATCTGTGCATCTGGAAGAGGAACCACGATTCGTTGAAAGCAGCAGACCAGCCGATTCTTGTACGTTCACGATTACACGTCCCAACGGCGACCCGTTAGGCGGAAAATACTCAGTCTACACCTACGGAAGCGACACCGATCTGTCCAGAAGGTTTGGTCTCAACCCAAAGCTCGCGATAGTCCCAGCCGACACGGAGGTGGTCATAGAAGCATCCGCTCAGGTTCGCTCACTTTCCCACACATTCTTCATAGAAGGCAAAATAGGTTATCTTAGGCTGCCCCAAGGCGAGAGACTGCATCTTGACATTCGAGAACCTATCCTGGAATACAATGCCGCAAACTTGAAGCAGACTTTGGATGAAGCTTTCTACCTGCACAAGGATGCTGAAGATGTCGGGTACCTAGTTACGCTTGAGAGAGAAGACCTCCTGGATGCATATGGTCTGATAGAGGCTTCCTTCTCATCTATGAGAAGAGGTCTATTCGATGAGTCCTTCGCGAGTCTACGCAGCGCCTACATCTTGATCAGCCAGACGTCTGATAGTCTCCGAGGACTTATGCAGATAGGTTACCAATCAGCTTTTGTACTTTCACTGCTTTTTGTGTTCATCGCCTCCGCTGCCGCTTACCTTGTAACCGAGAGGGAGAGCAGTTTGGAGATGCTGGTGAGAGGAAGAAAGGGACTATCCTTCTCTCTCAACTTGCTGATTGCAGTCGTGTTCTACGCTGTTCTCTTCTCTTTCTTCTACTTCTCATATCCTGGATGCCGCCTCATCCCCACAGCAACGCTCTTTTCGACCGCTTTTCTCGCTTTGGTTCTCGGCCAGCTGGTTGTGGCGAGATCGCCTAGGACATTAGCGGAAAAGACAAGCGAAGACAGATCAATCCAATTCCGAAGCGCAGTCATAATCGCATTCTCCATGGCTTGCCGGAATCTCAGAAGGAGGAGACTGAGAACCGTGTTGACCCTATTGAGCACAATGATACTCATCCTGGGGTTTGTCTCGTTCACCTCAATATCCCCTGGCTACGGGCTCATAATGCGACCGCTGCACTCGGCGATTCCCATTGATGCCCTCTTGATAAAGGATCTCTCGGTCAGTCAAATGTCACACTTCAATCCACTTTCACCATCCATTTTGAACTGGTTGGAGAGCCAGCCCAATGTAACCCGGGCTACTCCGAAGGCAGAAAACATCCCACCAGCAATAGACGCCATCATAGGTTACCTATATTCGGCATCCGGAGCAAAGCTCACAGTTCAGGGCATAGTCGGAATTCAGCCCAGTGCTGAGGCTGAGTTTACACATATCAATAACATAATCACTGATGGTGGCTACCTGCAAGAAGATGATCACCGCGGGATTCTCATAAGTTCTGCTCTAAGGGAGGAATTGGATGTGGGGGACAGTCTCTACGGTTTCAAAAGAGAGTTCATTATTCGAGGGTTCTTTGACCCGTCGGCTCTAGAGGAACTCCCCGATGTCGATGGGCAACCTTTTATTCCCAGATTTGTGGATACAAGCAGTCCCTATCCCATCCTACTGCCCTGCCGCGGCGATTGGACCATCATCATCACTTACGACACAGCTCTCACCTTACCCCAAGTAGCGATTTCGCGAGTTAGTGTCCAGCTCAAAGACCCAGATACCAAGGAGTATTCAGATTTCGCCCAAATGGTCGCGTTGACCATGGAGTATGAAGCCTACGTCTCACACCCGAACTCCCTCCATATAGTATACCTGGGAGGCTATGTTGAAGAGAAAGGAGTAGGGTCTCTACCTTATCTGTTGTTCCTAGTCGTAATGAACATCTCAGCTTCGATGCTCGGTTCAGTGAAGGAACGGAGAGACGAAATCTCATCCCTATCGTCTGTAGGGCTAAACCCAACCCACATCGCAGCCCTTTTCATGGCTGAGGCAACAGTCATTGGATTCATCGGCGGTGGCTTAGGCTACCTTCTCGGAATATCAGCATACCGTCTTGCAGCCTCCCCATTCTTCGGCGCGCTTCAGGTTCGAGAGAAGGCTTCAGCCGAATGGGGACTAATAGCGCTTCTGGTTTCAGGATTTGCGTCGATCCTTGCATCGATGATTCCCGCCCTCCAAGCATCCACAATCGTCACGCCTTCGCTATTGAGGAAGTGGAGGCTTGAAGAAGAAGAGAAGCCGAGTGAAGTAGGTGAACCTTGGACAATAGACCTGCCCACTAAGCTGATGCCTAGAGAGATAGAGCCGTTCACAATGTTTGTACTTCAAAGGATGCGGGAAAGAGAAAGCGGCACAGCTGGTTACGTAACTAACATTAAGCTAGAGGAGGAAGCAGGAGATGGAGGCCCACTAAAGAGGGTGAGCTTCAGATACTATCCTCAGGCAGCAGCAAGCAGCGACAATCAACTCGTGATACAGCGATCGGAAGGCGATCATCTTGATGTCAGATTGCTGTGCCTCCCGCTCGAATACTCGCACGCACGCGGTACGGTACGTGATACTGCAACCTATGTTAGAGAGTTGATTCTACAGTGGAAGTCCGTAACATTTGATGTGGCCACGCCATATGATCCCTCTCTGACTCAGCTCTACACTTTGGCGAGCATCTACAATCCAACAAGCCTCTACATAGTGGCAACCCAACCCATTCCCGACGAAAAGATGGACTTGCTGAAGAAGAAACTCATTATAGAGGGACTTCGCCCGCCTAGAATCGTTGTCTCTTTGGTCAACCGCTTGGATATAGAACAGTGCATGGAGACAGCTGAAGATCTAGCTTCAAGAGCGGATGTGGTCTGCATCTCAGGAGAGCCGGACGCTCTCTGCACAGCACTGGCCGTTAAGGCTAAGACACAAAGAAAGACGATATGTTTTGTCGTTGACCGACGACCGACGGAGGTACGAAAGCGAAATCCGTTCGAAGTTCTCAAAATAGTGAATGTGAAGGCACTCGCATCCACATAGTATCTTGTACACCCAGACTTTCCTATTCGGCACACTGCAAGACCAGAACTGACAATCCTAGACAACCATCACAAAGAAAGAAACACGATGGCAACAGTTCGAAGAGTAAGCACGCAATACAGCTATGAGCGGTAAGGAGCAATATGACATGTCACACTATTCGAGAACGGGCGCATTATCATTAGATGAAGAGGACACTACAGATAAGGAGCTCCTATTGACGTCAGGACATACAGCCTGTTCTTCGCACGCGAGAGGACTGAATTCGTGACGATACGCAAAACTCAAATGATAGCGACATCTGAAGCTACGCACCTTTGGTCGCATACTGCTCCGCGTCATCCAGAGGCGAGTAACCCAGAAGTTCTTGGGCGTTGCTGATGTCCCAGTATCGTCTGCTGTTCCGCGAGACACCGTAGAAGATGCCGAAAGGCAGCTCCGATTCTAAGCTCAGTTCTACAAGCTGAGCCATGTCGCGATTGCTGATCCAAGTCGAGAGAACTCTGCCACTTAAGGGGCTGGGAGGATCTCTCCCCCGGAAGGAACCGATTCTCAGACAGACTATTGACATACCATATCGATCAACGTAGAATCTGGCCAGAATCTCGCCGAAGCCCTTGCCGACACCATACAACGAGTCAGGTCGCTGAGGCGTCTCCGGTCCAGCATATCTATCCCCGATATCTCGGAGAACCCTCTCGCCGTTCTTCATCGTTGTCTCAGTGAATCCAGTTACATGATTCGTGCTGGCGAACACTATCTTCCCTACCCCACACAACTGAGCTGCTTCGAACACGTGGTAAGTCCCGACCATATTGAAGTGTGCACTTTCCCAATCGCTCCATTCCTTCCTATTTCCTAGGGCGAGGTGAACCACGGCATCCACCCCCTTCGTTGCTCGCAAGATACTCTGGAAGTCCCGGATGTCCGCAATCACCGCCTCCTCTTCTCCCACAGCGGGGAATATGGTGTTGTGGTACATCAGCCTCAGCGCATATCTGTTCCTGAGAGCAGCACGTAAGGTGCGGCCGATCAAACCTGCAGCCCCCGTTATCAGTACCTTCTTCTTAGTCACGGATCAACCCCTTCTGAAACTCTGCTTACACTTCCCTTCTAAACCTTTCTGACACTCGCCAGTTCGTCATGCATGCAACCCATCTAGGGGGATCTCAGCGGGATCTCACGCGCAAAGCCCTTAAGAAAACTTTGTGCCTTTGCTGGCGGCGTGCTCGTAGTAGAGAAATCAACCAGTACTAGACTGGCCCCAATCTTCTTCTGAGATTCCACAGTCTCAACCCATTCTGATGGTTTTTTGCCTATGCCGTTTGGATAAGATAGCGAAGAGGCCAACATCACATGGCTGTTTCGGTCATACCTCTTCTCTGCGACCCTCAGGCGACTGTACAGTTTTTCAAGTCTGTCCAACGGAATATCAGTGGTTGGGAGCAAGCCATCCCCGTATTTGGCGGTAGCATCTACAATGGCGCTGGATGATCCTCCGAACCAGATCGGCGGATGCGGCTTCTGCACCGGTTTAGGCCAAAAGGGTGCTTCACAGACGCGATAGTGCTTTCCTTGGAACGTAGCCTTTTCCTCCAACCAAAGTTTCAGCATTATCTCGAGTCCCTCCAACATTCTCTCTATCCGCTGTTTATGGCTTCCCCAACGTATCCCGTATGAGACAGCTTCCTCTCTGTACCAGCCAGCCCCTACGCCTAGCACTGCTCTACCCCCTGAGACTATGTCGACGGTGGTCACGATCTTGGCCAGTCTTGAAGGGAGATAGAAGGGTACGGGAGAGACGCGAGTGCCCAGCTTCACCCTTTTCGTCTTGGCCGCCAAGGCTGACAGAGTGACCCATGCATCTAGCTTATCCGGTTTATCTGGATCCCCGCCGAGTTTCCTGTAGGAGTTTGATGGGAGAAAGAAGTGATCCCCAACTGTGATGTAATCATAGCCTAGTTCATCAGCCAAAATGGAGGTCTCTAGGACAGCGTTGTAATCATATGCTCCATGTATCGGAATGTGCAACCCGAAATCCAGCCTCATATCACATCACTTACACTATTCTAATGGAGCGCCTCGTTTTTAATCTAACTCCTTCGCCAATTCCGAAAAGCATGTATAGGGACAAAAGAGATACAGCGTCCACAGAAGCTGGGAATCTTATAAAGCACGTTGGGACATCTGTTGAGTGAAGGATTCGAGATCGTAGGTGACGGGAATGAAGGTCTTTCATTATGAGAATGTTGAGGCGATAGATGCAGAGGAAGGGGCTTCCAAACTGAAGGTGAGGTGGCTGATCACCAAAGAGACTGGGGCTGAGAACTTCGCTATGAGATTGTTCGAGATGGAACCTGAAGGGCACAGTCCGTTTCACGCTCACCCCTGGGAACATGAAGTGTTCATACTAGAGGGAAAAGGCTATGTAGTCAGTGCAGATGGAGAAGTAAGGTTTCGATCTGGAGACGTGATCTTTGTACCTCCAAATGAGAAACACCAATTCAAAAACGATGGCGCCGAAACCCTTAGGTTCTTGTGCCTTATTCCGATCTTGGTGGTATAGAGTACACAAACTGGCATATGATCGGAAAGGCAAAAGCTATTAGGAAACATAGTTACATAGCTATTCTCTGCCGCGCTAGCTGTTACCTTCCAAGGGTGGAAGTCGGAGAGTTACGTTCTTAGTAGGCTGCAACTAGCGCGGTCTCAGCGAATTCTGCCTACTACGACGTTTGAAGATATAAGGTTTTCCCAGTTTGCCCGGTGCCTCTCCAACGCGCGCTGGAGGGAGAGATTTGAACAAATGTGAAATGGCTTGCTATGCTATCTTTATTTTTCCCCTCTTCGCGAGGGCCTCTAGGGCTTCTTTGATCCGGGTTTCTCCTATCTCCAGTTCGCTGGCGTAATCTTTGGTGCAGATCTCTCCCTTGTGCTCCTTCAGATAGCTTAATAGGCAAACCTCAAGCGCCGCCCTTAGCTCGCCTTCCAAAACATCTAGGCGATCATTTGAGCGCCTTAGCTGGCTTTCCCTCTCGGCGAAGGCTCGCTTGGTGGCCCTAAGCTCGGTCTCTAGACTGCTACTCCTTTCTCTCTCGGCCTTCAGCTGACTTTCCAATGCTGAGGATTTTCTGCTCTCCTCTGCAATTACCTCCAAGAGTTCGTGTGCTGCCTTGGCATCCATAGTCCGGTTCCTCCACTCTCTGAACCTTTGGATGAGACCCTTCTTTGGTTTTTCGTCAACCTTGCCGAAAAAGGTTTCGTCATATTCCGGGACAAAGCCTGGATGCTTCTCCTCCATCGCCTGAATACAGAACCGCAGGGTTTCTCTATTTGGCTTGTTGGTGGTAAGGTCATGCCTCCTTCTTGCGTTGTAGAGCTTCCTCAACTGGTTTTGTGCAGAACCTATATCGCCCCTTGCTAGGTGCTTCAATTCGAGCTGTACGATCCTTGTCATTTCTTCCCTTTTCATGGCTGCTCAATAATCTCTTATTATCCGCCTATTAAATTAACTCGGAATCCTCAACTTCATTCCTTCTGACTGCCGAACCCCCAGCCACGACTGCTGCAACTCCACTTCCACCCATTATCATTAGTTGCTGTTGTGCATCTAGCTGTCGTTTCTCTTTTTTTTTCAAGTTGTCTAATCAACAAGTTTTCCAATAGACTGAAAATAGCTAAACACTTCAGGGTTGCTTCTGGGGTCTTCGCCCTGAAAATAGGAAGAAGGGTATCCTGCTTCAATTTGTATAGTATTGTTTCTAACAAGGGTCTCTATTACTATTCCTGAACAAGGCAATGAAGAGATTGGAGACCAAAACCAACCATCATAGACATCTTCACCCTTGATCCTGATCACAAAGCGTGTACCATTCAAAGGCACTCCCATACTCAGTTCCTCAATCTTCTGTGTTCCTGCTTCGGTGAGTCTGATCTCATGAGAACTCCCATTGTAAGAAATGACGTCACCGTCCGATATGACCAGCTCGCCAGAGTCTGAAAGATATATCCCAAATTCCTCGTCCATCCAAAACTGACTATACTGCATCAACCACCAACCAGCGAGGACTACACAGATCGCTATCAATGCTACATATACCCTAAGTCGACTCACCCCTCACGCCTCACTAGTAATCAACCCTATACATAAGAAAAGATTGTGATTAAGTTCCATCTATTTTCATCTGTTCACCGTTTCCGATATTCAAAAGGCGAAGCATAAATATAATTCCACGCATTAGAACAGCTGGCTAACGGACAAACTAATCCTCAAGGCATCAGCAACACCCTCCCTCCGTTTCCTGGCCCTAGGTCACCAGTCTTCAGCTTCACAATATCTATACTGTTTGTAAAGAAATGATTAACCAATTCTGGTTTTCGGACCAAATCCAGATCCCAGACCCAAAGCGATCTCAAGATCTAGTTCACGTGGACAATTCAACTCATGTGTCCTAGCAGCTTGTTCAGGGATAGTTCCCACAAGCTTTTAAGTGACGAACGCGCAGAACCCTCTCCGGTGATCTTGAACATGTCTGAGGAGTCTTCCTCTTTCGGACCATGGCGAGGCTTCAACCTGCAGGAGAAGTATATGATTCGTCGGGGAAACCGCCCATTTTCCGAGCTCAGTTTTCAGCGGTTGAAGGAATGGGGCTTCGACTTCGTGAGGCTGCCGATGGACTATAGACAATGGATAATCGATGGTGACTACTACAGCATAAACGAGAAGGTGATCAGAGAGATAGATCAGGCTGTCGAGTTCGGAAGGAAGTATGGGATACACGTAGACATCAACTTCCACCGTGCGCCAGGCTACTGCGTACATGGGGCCGATTTCGAACCTCTGAACCTCTGGAAAGACAAGGAAGCATTAGAAGCATGCGAGTATCATTGGATGCTCTTCGCCGAACGCTGCAAAGGTCTGCCTAGCAAGGAGGTTAGCTTTAACTTGGTGAATGAGCCATTGGGCAGCGACGTGAACAAGGACCGTGGAGCTGACATGGACACTTACAAGAGGTTCGTTGAGAGAATGCTGCGGGCCATAAGGGATATTGATCCAAACAGACTGGTGATAGCTGACGGGCTGATCACAAAGGGACACTACGAACCTGTGCCTGGAATCGATGATCCGTTGTTCGGTCAGAGCTTCCACATGTACGAGCCTGGTTGGCTCACGCATCTTGGAGCAAGCTGGGCCCATGCGTGGTACGTGTACGAGGAGCAGCCTGAGTATCCTGGAGTGGCTCCGAAACTGGATGAGTACCTTGAGAGACTGCCGAAAGATTCTAGGGACCGGATAGCCTATCAGAGATACCTTAACGTTCGCGTTGATAAGACCCGGCTTGAAAACTATGCCAAGCCTTACTTCGACCTCAAGAAGAAATGTGGCACGTTTGTTCACTGCGGCGAACTAGGCGTATACAACAGAGTTGTGCCTAGACAGTCTCAATTCAACTGGTACCGTGATGTTCTGGACACACTTACCAAACACGGCGTTGGGTGGGCTCAATGGGATTTCCATGGGCCATTCGGCATAATCAACACTGGCCGCGAAGAATTCCACAGCCAGACGCTGCCAAACGGAGACCGCCTAGACAGGGAACTGTTGGATCTTATCCGTGACTATCTGAAGTGAGTTGATCTGAACAGGGAGTATTTGCGCTAGCTAGCCTAGATAATCAGAAAGGCTATGATGTGATGAGAATGGCTGAGGCTGAGTTGCTCAAGAAGGCCGAGAAGAACGTCGAACAGTACCGTAAAGGGGACGCTATCATCCAGTTTCAGACCGTAGAAGGTGAGCCCTATGGAAATGCGCCGGTGAAGGTCGTGCAAGTTGACCACGAGTTCCTTTTCGGCTGCATAATTTTCGATTTGGTCTGGATGGAAGAGCCTCATGAGCCGGAGCAATACAAGCGCCGGTTTAAGGACCTGTTCAACTTTGCAGTGTTCCCCTTCTACTGGCGGGCGTATGAACCACAGCAAGGAGGTACGATTGGAGATAGGTTCCTCGACGCGATTGAATGGTGCCAATCCAATGGCATTGCGGCGAAGGGGCATCCTCTGGTCTGGGCTACCCAGCCAGGTAGTCCGGAGTGGCTGAAGGAATACTCCGTACAGAAGACCGAAGAGTTGCTTCTGGAACGAGTGAGACGAGACATAGGCGGATTTGCTGGCAAGATCGATATCTGGGATGTCGTGAATGAGCCGGTGAACGTGAGAACATGGGAGCATGTTGAAGCAGAAGACTATATCAAGGAACCGATCGACAAGATCGCTGACTATGTAGAGAAAGCGTTCAGAGCAGCTGGCCAAGCCAACCCAAAGGCTCACCTCATTCTGAACGAGTTCGGGACGATTGCCGACACAGAAGTGCGGGATCGTTTCTATCAGCTTGTTCTTGAGTTGAAACGTAGAGGCACCCCCATTTCGGGACTGGGGATTCAGGCACATGAACCGAGAGACGAATGGTTTCCACCCCGGGAAGTCTGGGCTACATTTGAGAGGCTTGGCAGTCTGGGCTATCCGCTTCACGTGACGGAGTTCATTCCACAATCTGGAGGCGGAGATATCACTGGCGGCTGGAAAGAGGGCAAATGGACGGAAGATTCGCAGGCAGATTATGCTGAACAGTTCTATAGGCTCGGTTTTGGTCATCCAGCAGTAGTCTCAATCAACTGGTGGGGTCTCAGCGACCGTAGAATATGGTTGCCGGGTGGAGGACTGGTCACCGAGGAGCACAAGCCGAAGCCAGTTTACGAGCGGCTGAACCATCTTCTGAATCATGATTGGAAGACAAGGATCGACGCAACAACAGACGATAATGGAACATTGACATTTCGCGGCTTCTACGGGAAATATGCTATTACACTTGAAACAAAAGAAGGAAAACTCCAATCGTTCGAAGAGGTTCTGAGCAAGGACAGAGAGAACAAGTGGGCATTCGTTGTAAGAGACTAGACGAAAAAGCTGTTGGTGGCTTCCCTTCCTGACTTCTTGCATTTGGCGCTTGCTATTGTATGGTGAACGATTGCTCCCAGACTTCTTCTTTGAATGTTTGTAGCGGCGTGTAGATAGGGTTTCCCTGTTTGTCGTATGTCATGATATACTGGACTATGTGTACTTCGACTATGTATTCTCCTGGGGAGAGCTCTCCGATCGGAACAAGCACCAGCGGATTCGTCAATGCTTGTGTGACGGCTACTCCTTCTCCGGGATCGGTGAAATCGGCGTTGAATCGGAATTTGACGGGATAGGATTCAAGCCAGCTGAACGATCTGATTCGGATAGTGTAGCCGCCTGTTGGATGGTCTCCTCGGGATATTATTATGCTTATGAAGTCCTCGGTGGAGGCGGTATTTGTCACGTTCTCCTTGAGCTGCTGCCAATAATCAATGCCGGATGTGTTCTGGGCGTTCGTGCTCGCCTCTCTGATCAGAGGATTGCAGCTTGTTGCGACGATATGTATGCCTCTGTCGAATAGGCCGACGCCACCATTGTAGTCATAGACAGCATTCTGCACTGGGGAATCTGTGACGAACTCTCGTCGGCGAAGTTGGCCTTCCCATTCAGTTCTGCCCCCGACCTCGACCTTGATCGTATAGACGGTGTCTTCTGGCAGAGCGACGGGGTAACCGATCGTGACGGTTATGCCGCTTGCTCTGTATACGAAGGTTTCGTACCCAAGAATTCCCTCGGGGGTCTCCCTGCCGCCTGTCCAATCCAGTGCGAGCGGATCAGAGATGTCCGTTTGGAGGACTGTTCTTAGGTATAGCAGCGTGTAGTCTCTGACAAATGCGGGTTCCAAGAACGCGTTCCGCCAATTCTCATATACCTCTTCTGGGTAGGTCTTGATCCAAGTGTGGCCGCATCGGAAGCATCTCCAGTTGAAGTTCTCACTGAAGGTCCCGATGGGTGTCCATACATATGGGCTGCCGTCTTCGGGACACACGATCTCACTTGAAGCATCGGGGGAATCGTTTGTGCTATTGGGAGAACTTGCAGCGTAGACTCCATAAGCTGTGGCTAAACCGATTATCGTAAGAATTACTGCTGAAGTGACTATTCTTGAGTTCATTACCTTTCAACCGCCAATACATAACAAACGATGACTTATTATGCTACGCATTAGAACAGTCCGTCCACAATCTAGAACACCGCTATTTGCTTCAGCGAGCTGGTATCTAGTTAGCTCTTCTTCCACATACGCAACACAACTGAGAAGCTAGCTAATAACCAAGAAGAGATCATTCTTCCAATAGCTCCGAATATTGGCACTCAAGAGGGCATGCTTTTGAGTTGCTGAGTTTTTGGTAAGAGATGTAAACAAAGCATTTGCGCACATTTAGGTATGTCTTTTAAGCTTGTCAATGGTTATTGTCTATACGAGAGTTCGTGAAAGTAAGAGATGAAGCCTAGTAGCGCCTACTCAGGTTGGGAGGGATTGAATCATGAAGACCTCTATCATATGCGACGACATAGTCAAGGTGTACAGCAGCAGCGGGAAGAGTGTAACGGCACTTGACCATCTGACGTTGTCTGTCAAAGAGGGAGAGGTCTTCGGTCTGTTGGGTCCAAACGGTGCTGGCAAAACTACGCTGGTAAGGATACTGACAACGCTTCTGAGAGCGACTGAAGGAAAGGCGAATGTTGGCGGCTACGATGTCGACAAAGAAGAGAGCAAAGTACGTCAGATCATAGGGTATGCTGGTCAAGACTCTGAGAGGTCCGCCTACTTCAGGCTGAGCGTCCGTGAGAACCTTCTATACTTTGCGCATACTCTTCGAGATGTTCCTCGCGCAATCGCTAGAGAAAGGATTGACAGAATAGCAGAAGCTGTGGGCTTCGCTGATAGGCTGGATAGGCACTTCACTGCTCTATCTGGCGGCGAGAAGCAGCTAGTCATCGTGATGAGGGCGATTCTGCATAATCCGCAGATCTGTTTCCTTGATGAACCGTCTAAGAGTCTTGATCCGGTTACCGCCAGACGAGTGAGAAGTTTCGTCAAAGACTACGCACAGGAACATGGGATGACACTCTGTCTCACAACACATAACATGCTTGAGGCCGAGGAAGTCTGCGAAAGGCTTGCATTTATCAACCGTGGAAGACTCAGATTCATTGGAACACCAAAGGAGTTTAAGAGGCGCGTTGAGGTCAAGGAGACGATTGAAATAGGCCTTGATAGGCTTGACACGCAAGTCGAGTCCAGCCTTCTAGAACTTCCAGGCGTGAGCAACCTAACCAAGGGCACAAATGTCAGGCTGTATTGCGACGATGCGTTCGACATACTTTCTGATGTTGTGGACTTGATGAAGCGTTCAGGCCTGAAAGCACCGGTTAGGATGGTTGAGCCGTCGCTCGAGGACGCCTTCGCGTTCCTGGTTAGAGATGACGAAAGTGAGGTGGGGAACAATGGCTAATCCTTTGAAGCTCTTCTACATGGCTGTTTGGCGAGACCTGCTCACGTTGACCCGCTACAAGGCGAATTTCCTCTTCTCGATCATAACGAGCGCACTCTTCGGCTTAGGCATGCTACTCTTCGCCTTCGCCTTCAACACATCCCTGCTCGAAGAAACTGTGGGCTCCGCGAACTACGTCGCCTTCGCCATCTTCGGAGTTAGCTTCCAGAGCTGGCAAAGCGTAGCGCTCTGGAGAGCATCAGGAATGTTTCAGGGAGAGCTCAATACAGGACAGATCGACTACACCTTCAGCTGCCCGTTCTCGAGGTATTGGTACATAGTCAGCAACATCGCAGCCTCGGCGGTTCAAGAAACCATCTTCTTCATCCCAATGCTATGTGTCGGGTTGTGGTTTACGAAGGAAACGCTAACCGCAATGGGTCTCATGCTAGGGTTGGTTGCGACTATGATTTCTGTGGCTGCGCTTGCTCAACTAGGAGCTATCTTCGCAGCGTTAGTGCTAAAGTATAGACAGGTGACAGCGATCTTCGGCTTCTTCAACTTTGCATTCCAGATGTTGACGGGAATGTTCATTCCACTCCAGCTATTACCCCTACCTTTACAGATAATAGGACAGAGCCTACCGCAAACCTTTGGCATGGATCTACTCAGACACTACGTCATGGGAACCAAGCTGATCATGGCCATTGAATACGAATGGGCACTGCTGTTCGTCCAACTCATGGCACTAGCCTTTATCGCTAAACTCGCAGTGCTTTACTTAGAACGAGTAGCCAAAGAACAAGGGCTCCATTATATCTGATACTGAGCAAACTCAAAACTCGTCCTCTCACCCGTTCTGATAACCCTATTACCAGAATCTGGCTATTGCTAGGTGGTCTCGGAAGACTTAATATGCGGGATATGTTTCTTCGGCTACAATAGGGAAAACAGCGAAGGGGAAACAGGTTGTGAGGTTCAATCCCCCAAGACCTGAGGTTCTGGATCGTGCTGCGGGTCTGGTTGTTTCAGCGTGCAAAGCAGTCTTCGGTCCTAACGTAATATGCGTCACCCTTAAGGGTTCAGCTGTGAAGGGTGACTTCATCCCTGGGTATTCTGACCTCGACTTTCATGTCTTTCTTAAGCCTGATGTCATGGATGGTGAGAACGTGCCGAAGGCTGAGTATGCCCTCCGGTTTCAGAGAGTCTTTGGACACATCAACCCCGAAGACTTTGATGTCAGCCAGTTCCAGATTTATTTCATCAACTCAGAGAAGTATCCGGAGGATTGGGCTCCACCTGTCCAAGGAACATACAAGGTTCTCTGGGGATCTTTACCTGAGACTGCAAAAGAACTAGATGAACCAGCGTACGTTCGTTTTGCAGAACAACACCTTTCCTTGCCGAATATCGAATCTTCCAGACAGAGCGTTGTGAGAAGGTTTGTAGACAAACCTGACACTCGAATCGCTGACATCGTGAGGCTTTTAGGTGCTACCTTGAAGAATTACATGTACTCTGTCTTAGTCTTGATAACGAGAAAACCGAGAACGGCGTTGGCATTGAAACTTGATAAGATGATAGACCTAGTTGAGGAAGGAATTGGATCGGCAGGACACCTCCGAGGATTCTACGAACACATCTCAGACTGGCAAAGGATACAGAAAGACCCTGAATGTGCAAGACGAGTCCTCAAAGAAGGCGTCCAGGCTCTAGATGAGATCGCTCGATGGCGGAGACACCAGTTGACATCGCTTAGCGGAATATTGTGAAGCCTTCAGCGTGGTATATAGAGCGGGGCACGTCTATACTGAATGGATCGGCAGATTTACATGTCTTCCTTGCATACTTAGAATTGGGGAAGGACTTGATGAAGGTTGTCTGGGATCTGACACGGCCGCTTCCGAAACGCAGAATCAACGATGAAGTCGATATAAGGCCCATCAGAAGAAGCCAACTCCGGCAGGTAGGGGAGATCTTAGTCGTCACGTGGGGAGGTTTCATCAAGGATCCGGAGACCACCGTGAGATATGTTGGGCCGCACATGGAATCCGGTCTGGAACAGCCTTTCTTAGCATATCTGGGAGAGAAGCCCGTTGGATGCGTAAGCCCCAGGCTTCAGCCGGAATCAAAGGCAGGAATGTTAGATGGCGGAGTCCACGTGCTTCCGGAATCCCGCCGCCAACGCATCGGAACAGCACTTCTCCTAACAGCGCTAAAATGGCTCAAAGAACACGGCATGAAGACAGCCTGGGTCACTCCCAGCAACCCAGAAAGCGAACAAGCCACAAAGAGAGCGGAAACTTTCTACCTCGCAACAGGAGGAACTCAAGCCACTAAATAGGCACGCCAAACCTGATTGTCAACTCAACATTGGGGCTAGGGCTAGCATGTGTACGAGCAATCTAATCTGCTCAGCGCCTCACTGACTTTAGTGATGTCCTGAACTATCAGGTCTGAGACTCCTTCAAGGTCTTTTCTGCTACTTATACCGGTCAGAACGCCTATCGTGGTCATCTGCATCCTCTTTGCAGGTTCGAGTTCTCCCACGGAATCGCCTACGCAAATCAGTGCTTTGGGATCTAGTTTCATTACCCTAATCACGTATTCATACAGTTTTGCTCTCTGTTCGTGAAAAGGCAAAAGAGGTATGTTCTCAACTCCGTGATACATGGACGCTACATCCCTCGTGACGATCAAGGAGAAGAATCCTCTGATATTGAACCAGTCCAGCTCCTCTTCCACTGATGAGAGCTTTCGTCTGGATGTGACCAGGATCAACCTGCATTTCTGGGAAAGGGTAGCAAGGGCTTCGGTTGCTCCTTTATGGATCTTCGTTAAGGTTAGAGCGTTGTTTCTGTCAGTGAATGAAGATAGCCGTGCATTGAGATATTCTTCAGTCTCCTCTTCTGTGAGGCTGATATTCAGCGATCTGAGGATGCCCATCAGCCCCACTCCATAATGGTAGTGTTGCTTGATTTGTGCCAGTGAAACTTCATAGCCGAGCAGGTTCAGAGCTTCGTATCGTGCGAAGGCATCCCTTTCAGATATGTCAAGTATTGTTCCATCCAAGTCAATGATTATCGCTCTGCCCTTCAAGTCACAAGCCCTCAATGTAGGAAGCGCAAGATGCTTTCATCCTAGCTGGTCTGAAGTGGTGAAGTCTATTGGGACAAATATCGGCGGCCGGAGTTCCAGCAAACCAATCAGCGATCAAATCTGTCAAACATCGGTCTCTGATCTGGTTTCCGTTTCGAGATCCTTTCTTCTAGCGCGTCAGCCTCTTCCCTTAGCCAGTTGGCCAGTTCTTGCAGAATCTTCGTTCTCTCCATTATAGCATCTCTTGTCATTGAAGGTAATGTTAGTACACGAGCGACTTTGTTCCTTAGGCTCTTTGGTTTCCTACGCAATCCGTCGAGATACGTGATAGCCCATTTTTCATATGGACAATGCCGTAGATTCACAGCATATAACCCATGAACAACATCGGTCATTGCTTGAGTCAAATTGTAAAGCGCGGAGAGCATATCACCTCTATCAAGATTCCGACCGATACCACCTATGAAATAGTCAATTCTCTCTAATGCAAACCTCGCTCTCCTCAGAAATAGGTCAGGAGAGCATTTCCTGATCGCCTCAATGTGTCTATAAATCTCTCCTGTCTGATCAAATAGAACTGTAAGGTTTAGGTCTTCCCATCTTTCACCGTCCCACCAATGGGAAAGATTTATGTCTTCTTGGATGTCCAAGAAAGGACTCTTAACGTGCAGATCCATTCTCCATTCTTGTATGGAATAAAGGTAGGGCAAATGCGTAAGATAAGAAGGACGCCTTTTTCCAGTTTTCTCTTCCCTTTCTTCAAGCCATTCTTCAAGCAATCGGTGAACTCTACTTTGAGCTTCCACTTTGGAGATAACTTCTTCGTCATAGACTACTCCCATATCAATGTCGCTATTTTCATCATGGAAAGGACCCTCAACATATGCGCCAACAATCCCTGGAACCTGCCTTGCTATCCGTGCCATCTCTCTACACAAGTCCATTCTCTCTTCATATCTACCTGTCATATTGAACATCTCATCGTAATTGAAATGTAGAGTCCTATCTTTCCGCCACAAGCGCAGCCATTGATGTAGGTTTTGGCATGAATCCCTCATTTGTCAGAGTCTCTATTGTACGAAGTCTGGAAACGAGAATCTCTTTTTCAACTGGATTGGCTACGTTCTCAATCTGCGCGGAAAGTCGCTCAATGTTGTCCCTCATAGCCCACTCAGGGAAGGAATTCCGCTTTGATACTCTGAACTGTCTTTCAGCGATTGTTTTCCAACCGGTCTCGCTGAGGGCGCTCCTGATCTCTTCGTAGTGGAAGAGCCTGTCAGTCTTCTTGCCCATGCTGATCCTGGCCACATCATTGCTGAGCCAGGTGTAGAGAAGATAGATGCTCTCCTGGAAATCGCTGGCCACAGGAATATGGTCGGCAATTCCAATTCGGTTAGTCCAATTCTTGATTCTCAACAAAACTCTATTAAGATCCATCAAGTAACCTAGAAACTGAGGGGAGTAAAGCAGGAGAATCATATCAAAGCTGTCATCCTCAAACTCCAAATCCATCACGTCAGCCAACTTCGTTTGGACTATACCTTCAAACCCCACCTTTCTTATGTAGCCGATGCAACGCGTTATTTCCTCCTCTGAGTAGTCAACCGCCAACACATGTCCCCTACTTCCCACAAGACTAGCAGCTGCAACAGAAGTTCCACATGACCCGCATCCGATGTCCATTACACTCCATCCTTTCTTGATCCCGAAGAACCTGCAGATCCGAAGCTTCAACCTTATGTACGGGCTGCAGCACAATTCGTATTCTTTCCAGCCAAGTCGGTTCTGCACTAACCAATCAGCAATATCGTTCTTTGAAGCAAGTTCCGCACTGAATCCTCTTCTCCTAGCCAATCTCAATAGCATACGGTAGGACAGCTGACTTACCAATTCATCTCTCAGATCTTCCGTCAATTGGATCAGGACCCCAAGACCCAGAAGCTGCCTCAGAACAAGCTAGACTCAAGTGCAAAATATATGTTAAGCTAGCTAGACACCAGTCTGTCTCCTCAATGTTACCAAACTATGTTACCACAGACGTTACATAGAAGGACCGGGGTCTACTATTTTGACTGGTCCATGCCGTTATAACTTCGCTCCGATTTGCTTCGGAACCCTATCTAGCTTCACACGGCGTACTTCGTCAAGATCCTATCGTCCAATTCTATGCCCAGACCAGGCTTGTTCGGAACCTCGAAATACCCATTCT
>CAZBDB010000005.1:0-10693 GCA_964490655.1 uncultured Candidatus Bathyarchaeia archaeon
GATAACAGATGGAACAGAATGAAAAGGCGCTTTTGCTTACTCTAATCCTGATTCTGGCCTCCTCTGTCTCATTGTTGAGTATATACAGCTATCTTCAGTATTTGGAGCCGCCTGACGATGAGGTTCGGCTGGAGTTAGACTCTGATGGAGGGAATTCTTCGTCCTGCTTTTCCCCAACGATCCCAGTGGATGGGGAATCCTTTCCATTTGTGACGCCTTTTGATCTTGGCAATGCCACGGGTGGATTGCCTTTCAATCTCAGCGATCTCGTAGATTCTCTGCGTCTTAACATTAGTGACCTCGTCGACTCTGTGCATCTTGATCCCTATCCTATCGTATTTCATAATAGCTGCGATGTTGAGTCTCCCTTCTTGAGTGACCTTGCGAATGTTCCGCTTTTCAACGTAAGCAGTGCCCCGAACACGATGTATCTGAGCAACTTTGTCGGCTCAGTTTATGACGGCGGATCTTGGAGATTGAGTGACGATGCAGATTACTACTACTATGAGGGGCAGGACATTGATTGTGACGTAACGAGATATTCAGCTTTCAGCCAGGATAGAATCACAATCGTCCCTTTGATCAACATCTCCGGTTTCATCCCTACCTCGGTCTACACAACCAGTCTATTCTCTTCTGAACAGCTCATCCTCTATCCCGAAGAAGGGGTATTCTATTCTGCTGATCAGGTTTCTGATCCGTACATATTCAGAACCGTTCACTATTCCTTCGACGAACCTGTGTTGAGAAATGCTGACATAATGGAGGATAAGGAGTATCTGCAGCTGCCAAGCATCATAACCCTTCGAACGCGATGGCTGGCGAGAGAGATCACCGAGGGCTATAGCTCTCCTTATGAGGAGGCTGAAGCCATAAAGACATATCTAAAGGAAAACTACGAATACGATCCAGATTACGTTCGTGCTCCTTCCGGTCATGAGCCGGTAGACTGGTTCCTTTTCGAAGAGAAGAGAGGCGTATGTACTAACTTTGCATCTGCCTTCGTTGTTATGGCGCGCTCCGTTGGCTTGCCCTCGAGGCTGGTCACCGGATTCGTGATAAACGCGAAGATCGAGGAGCAGACTGTTTATGCCAGTCAGGCTCATGCATGGGCAGAGGTGGGATTCAAGGACTTAGGTTGGGTACTTTTCGAGCCGACAAGCGGAGGAGGGCAAAGCGACTATGTAAATGAGCCAATTCCTCCTATTGAAACGATCACTGAGATCACTCACATAAGTCAATCAACTATCAGGAAGGGAGAAGAATTCTTCGTTAGAGGATTTGTCTCCACAGTGAGTGGCGAACCAGTAGATGAGATGCCTGTGGAGATCTACCTCATCAAGATCGAAGGGGACAAGGACGTAGTATGGGGTGAGGTCTGCGGAGCAGGGGAGACAGAACATGGCTTCTTCAACATCACTTGCCAAGCCTTAGTAGACATGGAGGCGGGCGCTTACTACATTGTGGCCCACTCACTCGGGATAGCACAGTACCTTGAATCTTGGAGCGACGAATCGATCTTAACCCCTACAGTGACTGAGATAACCTTCATGAATACCACGAGCATAAGGAGAGGAGGCTGTTTCCAAGTCACCGGTTCGGTCTATACGGAAAAGGGGATACCCCTGGACGGCGTAGCCGTCACGATCCATATAAACAAAACCAAAGGAAAGGGCGGATTACTCTGCGGCGAAGGGGAAACTAGGACTGGAACGTTCGACATAATCTGCCAGATTCCGGCAGAGATCGATGTTGGGGGCTATCAGATTATTGCCCACTCCCACGAGAAAGGGTGGCGCCTAGAGTCTTGGAGCGATCCTGAGATAGATGTGGTGTCACCTACTAACCTCACGCTAGCAGTACCTGAAAGGATGAATCTTGGAAGAGACTTTCCGGTACGTGGAAGACTAACCGAAGAAGACGGAAGCCCTCTCAATGGAAGTCAAACGATCTACATCTACGTGAACGGTGCACCAGCAGATGAAGCCGTAACTGATGAGGAAGGCTATTTCTCCGCTATTCACAGATTCAACGAGGCAGGAAACCATACTGTAGAGGCAATTTTCCCCGCCTCTGGCTATTACGAGGGATCGAGCACATCGGCTACGGTTGAGGTCGCCGAAGTAGATCTCGAAATCTACACGGAGAGCACATTCATCAGAGGAGAGGACGTAGAGTTCTCTGGGAGAGCTACTTTCGGCGGAAAGCCTCTGGTGAACGAGCCATTGGAGATTCTTCTAGATGAGAAAGTACTAGCGAACGTGGTGCCAAATGAGAAAGGAGAATTCAACTATGAGTATCACTTGGATCTAGGCGAAAAGCTTGGACATCGTACAGCTCTTTATCATCTAGTTCAATTCGGTCACGTCGAAGAACAGGACATGGTTGTAAGAGCAAGGACCCGGCTGATTCCGCAGATCCCTAGGTATGTTCAGATCATGAAGAACTTCGCAATTGCAGGAAGACTTATCGAAGACGGGGGAGAACGCATCGCCGGCATGGGCGTAACAGTCTACGTGGATGACGAATTCGAATGGACACTTGTCACAGGTGAGTCTGGAGAATTTCACCAAGACTTCTCATTCAGCGAACTAGGCAACTACACGGCGAGGGGAGAATTCCAGGGAGCAGATTTCTATCTGAATTCGAGCTTTACCATTGAGATTACGGCGACATTAGTTGATCTTGTCATATACACAAACGACACGCTGGTCCGGGGCGATAGGGCTGTGGTTCACGGTCAAGCGTGGCTCGGCGATGATTACCTAAGCGGCGCTTCGATCTCTATTTTCATTGATGATAGAAGAATCAGCCAAACTGCGACAGATGATCGGGGGATATTCAACGTAAGCTATTACCTGCCGTCGGACGAAGCGCCGGGCAACCACAAGATGAGATATGGACTCGCGGATTTCGATTATGTTAAGGAACAGAATGTGCTCGTCAAGGTAAGAACAGATCTAGCGATTGAGGCCCCAAGCATCTTCAATCCAGGGGAGAGTTCGAACATCACGGTCAGGTTGAGCGACGACAACCATAAATACATTCAGAACGCAACTGTGCATCTGCTTGAATACAATGGGTTAACAGACGCCAACGGCTCAGCCCACTTCCAATTGTCGATCCCAGAAGACTATCAGGGAAAAGAGATGACACTTGAAGCCCGATTTGAAGGGACAGAGATACATTTGCCCTCTTTCTCAAGAGCCTCCATGTCAATCAGTGGAGATACGCTTTGGCCATGGTTAATGTATGTTTTGTTAATAGCTGGAGTGTTGGCTGCTATAGCTGGGTTCGCGCTCAAAAAGAGAAAGAACAATCCTAAAGAGAAGACGGAGGTGGAGGGAAAGGAATCAAAGGAAGAAGGGGTGCCTGCTGAAGGGATTAGTGAGATATCCATCACCATGACGTTTCCGCAGGTAGAGGAACCTTATCCAGACGTTTGGGGCGTCGATGAAGACTTCCGAATCGCTTGCAACATCAGTGACAGTCAAGGAAACCCTGTGACGGTTGGCAATCTGAAACTTTACGCCAACAATGAGCCTATAGGGGAAGTGGCTGCTACCTCAGGTAGAACCTCGATCGGCCACAAGTTCAGGAACAAAGGCAACTACAGTGTAATATGCGAGTTCTCGGGGAATATGCTTTACAAGCCATCTAGGGTCGAGAGGGATCTGAGGATCGTCGATTACAGAGAAGAGATTGTGGCTCTGTATCATTCATTTCTGGAACACTTGAGGGGAAGAGAGGTAGCAATAGCTGAGGATGCAACCCCGAGAGAGATACAGCAACTAGCCATCCAGATCAAGATCAACGGAAGAATGGTCGAGAACATCGTAAGGTGCTTCGAGGAAGCTCAATACAGCACACATCCGATAGATCGGCAACATTACAGGACCGCTTGGCACGCTCTTTATCAGATCGAGAGAGCTGGAGAATCTTGAACAACTGGAAGAAAGCTCTTAAGATCTCGATATCCTATCTTCTACTACTCGTAGTTATATACTTCGCCTTGGCTCCTTCAGGAGTTCTGCAAGAGTACCTTAGCCTAGACTTATCGTTTCTAACCCAACCCTTGATTATCCTAATCTTGTTCCTCTTGTCATCGAGGCTTGTGAGCGCTGCTACTGAGCAAGACTACGCGAAGGCCATAAGCGTCACAATAGATGGTTTCGCCCTCGCATTCTTTGTCTACATGTTGTTCGGGGTCAGCTCACCAGTCGTCTCAGACTACAGAGGCCTTGCCACCTTCGCTTTCCTAGCAACAATAGGGATTACTGTGGCACGAGTAAAGAATCTGATAAGAAACGAGAGTCTCAAGCGTGTACTCAGCGGCGCCAGTGTTATGCTAATCGGGTACGCATTGTGGAAGGCCTCTATGCAGCTATCGCAAGATTTGGGCAGCTTCTACTTATCTTTGGATCGACTTGCGATTGGTCCACTCGTATTATGGGAGGGAAGACTCAATGCTCGGTTTGGTCTGGCTGACTTCGAGAATGCTTTCTTTGCTGGGCTGATATTTGTTGCAGCCGCTCTGGTCTTTTCATCTGGGGTAGGGTCCAAGAACAGCGTGGTAAGAGACGTCTCTAATTGGCTCTATAAATCGCAGCTGAGGAATTTTCTGATAGGTTTCTTCTTTGGCCTTTATTTCCTCACCCTGAGGCCGATCTTGACCTTCATCTTCCCTACGATCCAGCTCTTCGAGTGGACGATCGCCGGCTTCATAGTCTCAAGAGCATACAGTGGATTCAAGTCCGAACTGGATAAGAGATACACGGTTTCTCTAACGAGGACCCCTTGGACAAAGCACGTTCAGAAGATAACCTATAGGATGGATGAGGATTTCGAGGCCTTGAAGGATCTCCAAGAGACATTCGTTGAGGGAGGAGTCAAGGGTCCATTGATGCTGTACTTGACTACACTATTGTCAAAAAGCGGCTGCTCGATAGAACAGATGGATCAGATTCTAGGTTCACTAATTTCTTATGAGGATGAGAAGATTCCCTTGATTGCATTTGGCTGGGAAAAGAAGCGGATAGTAGAAAAGAACCGGAAGAGACGTCAAGAAGTGCTGGGAGATCTCATGCAGACGCTTTCTTCGTCCTAGCCAGATAGAGATCAAGGGGAGTAGGGAAATCCTAGAGATAGAAACGGCCGCAAAGATCTGCGAGAAGATAGTGGACGACATTGGCAAAGTATACGTCGGCGACAAGTTGCTACTCAGAAAGCTCCTCGCTGCAACGCTTGCAAACGGGCATGTACTCTTCGAAGACTATCCTGGATTAGGGAAGACTCTACTGGTCAAAGCTTTTGCCAAGGTTATAGGATGCGATTACAAACGGATACAGTTCACGCCGGATCTGTTGCCGGCAGATATAATAGGCACTAGGATTTGGAGGCAGAGAGATGGGAGCTTCGAATTAATGAAGGGACCGGTATTCACCAATATACTCTTGGCTGACGAGATTAACAGAGCGCCTCCGAAGACTCAAGCAGCTCTTCTTGAATCTATGGAGGAGAGACAGGTTTCGATAGAGGGAGAAACGCACATTCTGGATCCCCCCTTTGTCGTTCTAGCCACACAGAATCCGATAGAGCTTGAGGGCACGTACCCGCTTCCCGAAGCCCAGATGGACAGATTCATGCTGAGGCTTTCCACCGGCTACGCCAGGTCCTTGGAAGAGGAGAACATGATTCTGGAAAGGAGGATCGACTGGAGAAGAGACGATCCAACACCTGATATTACTCCTTCAACGAGTTCCGAAGAGTTCTCTGCGATTCAAGAACTTGTGGAGACAGGGATCTACGTGGATAGTTCGATAATCGAGTATATCAACAAGATAGTAAGAAGCACACGGGAACACCCTCGAGTAGAGGTTGGATCAAGTCCCCGCGGGGGCTTGGTTCTGCTCCGAATCTCTAGGGCTTTGACGCTAATGAACAAGAGGGATTTTGTAACCCCAGACGATGTTAAATTGGTTGTCAAGGATGCGTTATCGCATCGGATCATTCTCAAGGTAGAGTACGCTTTGGAGGGGGTTCATCAGGACGAGATCATAGAGGAGATCGCCAAGGAGATCCCGGCGCCGATCGAGTTCCACCCGAGGTGAGGCCTTGCTATCGAAGGCCGCGCTGAGGATAGTCAGCCTTTTCGCCTCGCTTTTCGTATCCTCATTCATCTTTGCAAACTCTATCTTGCTGTACGCCAGTTTTGCGCCACTGCTTACGCTGCTAGTCGGCATACTGATGGACACTCCTAGATCTCTGGAGATAACGAGGTCAGGACTCAAACCTTCCACTTGGGTCGGTGAGAACTTGGTGATCTCTCTTCACGTGAAGGTTGAGGACGGATTGGGTCCTATAACGATAATCGACGAGATTCCGTCCATATTCGCGCTGATTGAGGGGAGCAACTTCAAAGTCTTCTGGAAAGGGAGAGGGAGCAAGTCCTTCACTTTCTCCTACAAGGTCAGGTGTACGAAGAGAGGATCTTTTACTATTCCGCCGATAAGATGGGAGTCAAGGCATGTTCTAGGGTTGAAGGAGGGCAAGACTGGTCAATGTGGTGAAGAGATTGAGCTATCTGTCAGGCCGAGGATCTACAATGTCAGGAGGCTACGTGGACGATACACCACAAGTATATTTCCGATGCCTCTCAGAAGCATTGTGAAGATGGGGCCGTCGTCGACCGATTTCAGAGAGATACGGAACTATGTTGTTGGCGATCCGGTGAAGTTGATAAACTGGAAGGCTACGGCTAGGCAGCTGACGAGGCTTCGTCGAATGCCCCTTGTTAACGAGTACGAGAGAGAGGGAAGGCAGACCGTTTGGATACTGCTGAATGCTTCTCAGAGAGTGGAAACTGGGTCTGAGGTGGAGAACACATTCGAGTACGAGATAACCGCAGCTGTTACCTTGTTGTATTACTTCCTAGCCAGAGGATATCGCCTTGGAATGTACATCTACAACAACAGGAGAGAGTCTTTCTATCCTGATACAGGTATGAAGCAAGTCTACAAGCTTCTGAGAAGATTGAGCGCTCTGGAAGCCTGCGATGAAGCTGAGGATCTGGACGAGGTTGTAGAGAGGAACAGGAAATTTGTTCTTCGGTATGATCCTCTGTGCATAGTGATCACTTGTCTCAATAAGGAAGATTCTGAAGGCTTAATGAAAGGGGTGAAAAGGCTCATAGCGCTAAGAAGAGGTAGGAGGCATAAGCCGAGGATACTTTTGGTCAACATTCTGTCGCAAGGCATGCTGCCCGCTGGCGGTGTTTATGATGAGAACTCTAGGTTGCTCCTTTCTATGATGAATGAATCAACTGTTAAGACTCTAAGAACAGCGGGGGTATCCGTTCTAGAATGGAACCCCAGAATACAAAGCTTCAGCGGCGTTCTCTTGAGGCAGGTGAAGAAGAGATGAGAGCGTCGGAGATCGCGAGCGGAGTTCTCCAATCAACGCTGATACTCCTTTTGAGCGTAAGCGGAGTTTACGCCCTCTCTATGTACTCATTCGGCATGTTCATTCTAGGATTCTTGTGTAATCTGTACAATGGCTTAGTGACAAGCTACCAGATACCGTTCTTATCTTCCTATCTGCTTGATCCGCAGACGGCTTTAACAGCCCTCTTGATTCTACTTTGCATCTGGGGTACAAGATCGGTCCTCGTGAAAGGTGGAGATGGAGGGAGATTTGTGTCTCTAGTAGGATTGTTTGTGTATCCGTCGGTTCTGAACTATTCCTTCATAGGATGGTCCATGTGGTCCAGCTATGTACTGGGGATGGAAGTGGACTTTTTTGAAACCCAGCTTTCCTTCTATGAATGCACCGTGCTCATGGTTTTTGTGGTCATTGCACTTCTTTCTTTTCGTTTCATTGCGGTGTTTAGAGAGGACAAGAGAGACTTACTTGTTAGAGGAGGAGCAGTAAGCGATGTTGAAAGGGTTTTCACAAGAGTCCACATGTGCATGTCTCTGTCAATGACAGGGATTCTCTTCATACTTGCCATTTTCATGTTCCCTTTGACAGTGACCAACGCACTAGTATACTATTTGATAGAGAGCATACCTCTCGGTTTGATGGTTCTGGGAATCGCCTTCAGCGTCCTGATCCTGGTCTCTGTATTCTTCTTCATCAAGAAAGCCTCTGAAAAGAATCCCTAATTCTTGAGAAAGACGCAACAGTGCGCTCTTCAACAATAAGCTCCTCCCAATCTGATAGACTCCTGCTTTCGCTAGGTTGTTCGTGGACCAATCGCGCGCGCCAGATTTGCGCTCACAGAAACAGAAGGGAATCCTATTCAAACGCTACGCGTGGAGAGACTAGAGACTTAATCATATGGCTTGCCGTTCGACTGATGCTTTTAAGGCGAGAAGACTACTAGTTTCTGCCTATGGCATCTCGAAAGGTGAGAACTCATTGAATGGCATAAAGGGAGTACAGGAGGAACACGGAAGAAGCGCATTGAAAACTGTTACTTGGAGAATAATAGCGACCTCCACGGGCATGTTTCTGGTTTACCTGTTCACCGGCCAACTGGAACTCACGGCAGGCTTCGGTATAAGTGATGTCGTTCTGAAGATGATATTCTATTTCATACATGAAAGGGTTTGGAACAAGATTGCCTTTGGAAAGACACTTAGAGGGACGATGCACTCAGCTATGAGGGAGTCTCCACTGAGAGTGCCTCCTTCAGAAACCACTTCCGGCATCGTCCAAAGGATGATCACAACGGACATAGGCGCGGTCATCGTGGTAGAAGGGGATAGACCTATCGGTCTGATTACCGAAAGAGACATTCTCGATAGGGTGCTGAACGCGAGCAAAGATCCTTCCAGAACCTTTGCCAGGGATATAATGTCCTCACCCGTTACAACAGTAGAGCATAACACGTCCCTCGTGGACGCTCTGAAGGTGATGCGTGACAGGCAGATCAGAAGATTAGGTGTTACACAAGACGGAAAGCTAATCGGCATCGTCACCGAGAGAAGAATTCTAAGAGCTTTGATCTAGGGAGTCATACCTTAGCAAGACAGTACTAGTCTACAGCCTACTCGAACGCGCGCCTGCTATTCGCCTCAGTTGCACGTGTTGACCCGTCTGTTGGTCCGCTTTCCTCATCCTATTCATTTATGACTTGACATCAAAATTATAAACTTAGCCAAACCTTATCATTGTCAAAGAATCTTGACGCGATGGGTAGGGTGAAAGCGAGGGCAGAAGGGGGCTATGTCTTCCAAAGTGAGTGACTCTAAGGTGTTGGCATGGTAGGGAAAGAAGAAAACAGCAGGCAACTCGATCTTTTCTACGGAGTCATTGCAGGTCTTGGAGCTACCTTAGGCATAGAGTTCTTTGTCTTGCTAGATCACGCTACACGGTTGGCAGGTCCAGCCATCGTGCTATCGCTTATGTTATCGGGCCTAATCAACCTATTGATCATGTTCAACTATGCCGAACTTGCTTCAAGCATCTCAAAAGTTGGCGCCGAGTACACATTCACTAAGGCCGCCTTCGGAGGACTTATCTCTTTCCTATCTGGCTGGTTGAGATGGTTGAGCACCATCTTCACGACAACATTATCAGCCATGGGTTTCGCTCAGATGGTTCAACTTTTCCTACCCGGGATAAATCAGTCTCTAGTTGCAGTTGCAGTAATAGCTCTCTTCACGATGGTAAGCGTAAAGGGAGGAACAAAGGTTGACGTAATCACTGTTGTATCCTTTGTTGCTGTCTTCTCCGCGCTGGCCATACTCAGTGTGATACGTGGATTGGACTTCGCGTATCTTGAACCCTTTATGCCGAATGGTTTCTACCCTGGGGTTCTAGCCGGTGCAATGTACACTTCCAGCATGTATGTCGGCATGAGAGCGATAGCAACCAAGAGTCCGACTATGAAAGAACCTGGGTGGATTCTACCTAGGTCGGTGCTGTTCTCTTCCGTGATTTCAACAATTGTCTATTGCAGTGTTGCTTTCGTTGCTGTTGGGGTCGTTCCTCCAAACACTAACACGTCGGTACCTCTCCTAATCCATGTAGGGAGAATCGTTATGGGGTCTCTAGGGATAGCGTTGGTTGCGATTGCTTGGACCTTTGCGGCTTTGATGTCGTTAGCTACCAGCATGACCGTTCAGGTGAGCATTCTCTCAGCTCTAAGCAGAGACGGCTACTTCCCAAAGACAATATTCTCACCAAGCAAAGGTTCAAGAACTAGATACATTGTGCAGGTGATTGGCGCCATGTCAGCGATTTTGTTCGCCGCAACCGGACTCATCACATTTGTAGGTTATGCTGCGGGTTTCATCTCCTTGATAGTATTTGCCCTTGTAAACCTGTCCTTAATCAAGCTTAGGAGAGAGATGCCAAGGTTGCCCCGCCCCTTCAAAACACCATTATATCCGTATACACCGATCATCGGAATCATCTTCGCCTTCGTTCTCATTATGTTCGTTGAGAGTTCCGCAATCGTACTTGGATTAGAGTTTACTTTGTTTTTTGTCATTATTTATCACCTTAGAATGGTGGGATATCATCGTCTACGCCTAACATTAAGCGGGATCAACCTAGGCGTCAGCGGCATCACAGCGCTGTTTCTTTGGCTGTTTCAGACGGGAGTCATACAGCTTGCGCTATCTCCACAAGAGAAGACTATGTTTGTTGTCTTTGCGTACATGGTTGTGATAACATTCTTCACAGC